>NZ_JANHZQ010000037.1:0-52532 GCF_041414725.1 Alteromonas sp. DY56-G5
ACATGAGCCGTATACGAGGCCCGTATGTACGGTTCTGTGAGAGGGATGAGGCGGTGACGCCTCACCCTACTCGATGTACCCAAATAATGGGGTCAGAGTACATTAGTACGGTTGTAGAGCCAGCGGTAAATAGCTAGAAAAGTACTCTGACCCCATTATTTTTATGCAGAGTTGTTGTTTGGTACTTATACTGAGTTATTAATCATTTAATAATACTTAGAAACCCTAATGCCAAAGCAGTACTCTACAAAGCCTGAATCATTTGGCGAAGTTACATCGGCCTTGCAAAAAGCTGGCTTCAAAATTCTGCTGGTTTTTTCTTTACTCATCTTAGCGGTAATCGTCATAGCACAACCCCAAAATGTGTATGTGGCAGTATTTTTCGGCCTGTCTTGGTGTGCAATTTCGGTAGCGGGAATTATCTTTTCTAACTACAAAGAACCTTTGGCGAAATTGTGGGCAATACTCACCATTCCCGTCGCGCCTTACCTTGTAATAAGCAATGGGCTCATGCCCGCAACCTTAGTTCCAATTGCTACTATTTTTCCCATTTTACTGCTTTCTAATGGTTGGCGAATAAGTGCAATGGTAGTACTCGCATGCTGTACTTTTCTTGTGCCGTTTTACGAAGGGGATTATGACAAGGGCCTTTGGCTAAGGCTTTGTGTGACCAACCTTGTTGTGTCCCTTCTTATCTATGCTCTAGCGAGCCAATTAGAGAAAGCCCTTGTAGAGAGTAAAAACAAAACTCTTGAGCTAAACAGGGCGCTTGCAAGCGAAAAGCAAGCGTCGGCTGCACAATCACGATTCCTCGCCACTATGTCACACGAGATTCGCACGCCATTAAACGGTATTTTGGGATTGACCGATGTAGTGCTTTCTCATGATATTTCGGAAAGTGCACGGCCTAACCTCGAGAAGATTCAGCGTTCAGGACTCTCGCTAAACCGTATTTTGAACGACATATTAGATCTCTCCAAACTGAATGCGGGAAAACTTGCGCTGGAGATCATTCCCTTTGACCTAAAAAGTACTGCCAAAGATTGCGTGGCGTTTTATGCACAATTGGCGCAGAACAAAGGTATCTCACTGAGAATAGAAGTAGATAAAACATTAAATACTTGTGTTGTAGGGGACGCAACGCGCCTTTCTCAAGTGTTAAACAACCTAGTGAGCAACGCGATAAAGTTTACGCATCAGGGCAGTGTCACTTTAGGGCTATCGAAAGGTGAAGCGTCAAAGACCCATCAATTTGTCAGATTTTCAGTTAAGGATACGGGGGACGGGATTGATGCTTCTGAACAAGAGCGCGTATTCGATGCATTTACACAAGCCAACAGCAGCATTAATCGAATGCACGGGGGAACGGGACTTGGTTTACAGATAGTAAAAAGCTTGGTTGAAGCTATGGGCGGCACGGTTTATCTAAAAAGCGCGGTAGGTCAGGGGAGTGAATTTTATTTCGAGCTACCGTTTGAAATTGCAGATAGTGTAATTGGCGCTAAAGAACAGGAAAGCACACCGTCGTTCCCAAACCTTACTGTTTTGGTTGCAGAAGATAACGACATTAACCAGGTCGTAGCAAAATCATTGTTAGAAGACACAGGATTGAAAGTTGCGCTTGCTAATAACGGTAACGAAGCAGTAGAGATTGCACTAAAGCAGCATTTCGACCTTATATTGATGGACTTACACATGCCTGAAATGAACGGCTCTGAAGCCGCTTTAGCGTTGCGAAAAGCTAACATCACTATTCCTATTATCGCGTTCACTGCTGCGGTGGTTGCCGAAGAAATAGATAAAGCGTTAGCATCCGGGATGAATGGATATCTCACAAAACCAGTCAATAAAACGGAACTACACGCTGTGCTAACTAAATACTTGGGCGGAGAAATGTCTACAGAAAGTTCCTGTATTGCTAAAGGGGAATATACAGAGTAATGTGGCTATGAAATTGTCATTAATCCGAATAAACCCCTGTTATACAATAGATAATAATAAAAGTTCGCTTGGCCCAATCAAGTAAATAGTATTACTGCGAAAAGCAAAGCGTCTTATAAAAGGATTTAAGTTTGAAGTCACAAATACATATTATAATTGCCCTGCTATTTCTTGCTTTCACAAGCCTTCCGGCTGACAGCGAAACAGGCAGCGACAGCCAGCGTTACGAATTGAAGGTAGAGAAACTCCAATCTAAAGTGCTAAACGAGCAACGAGAAGTGGTTGTTCAGCTTCCAAAAGGCTACGCCGAAAACCCCGACAAGAAATACCCCGTTATTTATCGTCTAGATGGTGCGGGAAATCTTACTATGATGAATGCAGTGCTAGAATCGCTGCAATCTCAGAATGCTGCACCGGAAGTCATTATAGTCGCCATTGAAAATACCGACCGACTTCGCGATCTATATCCCACAGCAAATGAAGATCCAAATGGGCCTGTAGGCTATGGCGGTGGCGGTGCAAACTTTCTTTCCTTTATAACCACTGAGCTTATGCCGATAGTAGAGAAGAAATATCGCGTGCATGACTTTCGAGTGATAGAGGGGGCATCAGCCGGAGGTGTATTCGCGTTGTACGCGCTTTCCCAGAAGCCTGAGCTTTTTAACGCCGCGCTGACTTACAGTGCTGCGGTGTGGTGGAACTATGGCGCATCTGCAAAAAGTACGGTTGCATTCTTAAAATCAGCCAATCATTTAGACCACTTCATTTACACGTCTATCGGCAATGAAGGCGCGCCCATGCGCCCGTATTATAACGATATGATTTCTGGAATGCGGGCAAATCAACCTGCCGGGTTAAGATGGGAGAACGAAGCCTACGAGGGGGTTACCCACAATTTGGTCTCAGCTGCGTCAACTTTCAGCGCTTACCATCATTTGTTCTTATCAGCTTATTTAAGGCCACAGCAGTTCAGTGGAGATATTAAAAGTATTAAAGACTATTACGCCCGTGTTTCAAAGCAGCGAGGCGAGAAACTCGACGCGCCGGAATGGGTTATTCGCGAGTTAGGTTATCACTATGTGGGTAAACAAAACTACGACAAAGCCATCGCCTTGTTTAAATACGATATTGCTGAGTATCCTCAAACGCCTGACGCATATAATGGCTTAGCTTATGGTTATGAGCAGATGGGCGAGTACAAAAAAGCGCTGGAAAGCGTGAACCAAGCTTTAGCACTTTCCACGTCTGAGCACGATGGCCATCAGGTTTATGTTAATAGACAAAAACGCTTGCAGTCTTTATTGAAGGATTAAGTTATCTTGAACCATAAAAGCACAGTTAAACACGTAAACTGGATCGCCACTGCGGTTTGTATGGTCGGAATCACCTTGGGAACGAGCGGGTGCAGTACCGTCACGACGGGACAAACCGATCGCTGTATTGAGCAAGCTAATAACGCGGATGTTCATGGGGTTTACACCGCCGACGAGCAGCTAAATGCTTGCTTGGAAACTTACAAACTGCGACGTGATAAAGAAAGAACGGCAGGTGAAGCGTTTGCTGAAGACGTGCTGATCTCAGTTATTGATATTATTACCGACTAGATCAGCTTCGATTAAGCGAAAAAACCTTCCTACGTACAGTTATAAAAGCAAAGAAGGCAGAGTAATTTACTCTGCCTTCTTTGTTTTTGCTTCTTTATTAAAAGCATAAAAGCAAGCAAAGGTTAACACGTTATAGGAAGAGCCGATGCGAAATTTTTTGACTGCTGTATATGTACTTTCAATCACCGCCATAGCTAACGTTAATGCTAATCACATGCTCGATACTGTCGAAGGGCTGCAGCTTGCTAAGCAATACGATCAAAGTCGCACTGATATTAACGTAGCTGACTATTGGGTTAGTGAGAAGCTAGACGGTATTCGCGCAAGATGGAACGGTACTGAACTACTTACCCGTAATGGGAACAAGATATTCGCGCCAACATGGTTCACCGCCAACTGGCCAGAAACCACTATTGACGGCGAACTTTGGATAGGAAGAGGGGAGTTTGAACGTACAGCTTCTATTGTGCTTTCAACGATGACAAACATCGAGCTGCATTCTGTCGCTAACGCTTCATCTAGCACAGTGTCTTCAGCAGACACTATAGCCGCAGCAAATTCTCTATCTGCAAAACGCTGGGCCAAAGTTAGATTTATGGCCTTTGACATGCCTATGATGGGTGAGCCATTTGGTCGGCGACTCAACAGGCTTAACAGCCTAAGTAAATCTACACCTAACCCAACGTTTGCAGTTATCCCTCAATTTAAGCTTACGTCTATTGCTTCACTTGATGAAAAGCTGAAGCAAGTAACCCAGGAAGGCGGAGAAGGGTTAATGCTTCATCATGAACAAGCGCTGTACACATCCGGGCGAAGTGACAAGTTACTCAAAGTAAAACGCTTTGAAGATGCAGAAGGGAAAGTACTGGCATTGCTTCCGGGAAAAGGACGATTTAAGGGAATGATGGGCTCGCTTCTTGTAGAAACGCGAGAAGGCATTCAATTTAAATTAGGAACGGGCTTTTCAGAAAATGAGCGCCAAGCTCCGCCCGCTATCGGTAGCTGGGTAACCTTTAAGTACTACGGCTTAACCAAAAATGGAAAGCCAAAGTTTGCAAGCTATCTTCGCACCAGACCTCAGACAGACTTGCCCAATTAACACTTACTTACTGCCAGTATAGTCACAATGAACTGCCTCTCACTTACTGTTGTTATACCAATCCGCATGGATAAGTGCCCACTCAGAAGGCGCTGGCAAGTTTCCTAGCAAAGCGTGGGAATGCAGGAATGGTTGTTCCCTTTCAAATTCCCAGAATGAAGCTAGGAAGCTTGCCAGACCTTCCCGAAGGGCGAGTTTTAAATGTCCGTACTCTTTATTGTGTCACCTTGATGTAGAACCACTATACCTGCGGTAACACGCCGCGATTACGAACATTTTAACTCTCGCTGAGTGGGTAATTATCTATGCGGACTGGTGTTAATCGTTTACGGTTTGCTTCAATTGAAGAAGCATCGTGTACAGCTAACCCCTTGTCTTTAAGTCATAAAGCCCTATAACTTTACTACATGTTAATTGCTAAAATGACTTTGCTTATTTCTTTTTAATCGCTTTTGTCGTTTAAAAGTAATGGTATGAATAGCGATTATAAGTGAATTAAAAGGGCGCTAAATTTAAAAAATGAGCCCGTGAAGTTATACTGTTGATGATTTATTAAACACACCTTGCGTCAAGTGCGTACAAGACCGTTTACTCCCATTGCGCAAGCTAACTTAGAGGAAGAGACTGTGTTACAAGACTATCGCAATCACGTTGAAGAACGTGCCGCTCAAAATATTCCACCTAAACCGCTTAACGCTGAACAGGTAGCTGGCCTGGTTGATTTATTAAAGAACCCGCCAGCAGGCGAAGGGGAGTTTCTTTTAGAACTGCTGTCAGAACGTGTACCGCCTGGGGTTGATGAGGCAGCTTACGTTAAAGCTGGGTTTTTAAGTGCAATCGCAAAAGGTGAAGACAGTTGTGAGCTTATCTCTAAAGAGAAAGCCGTTGAACTGCTAGGAAATATGCACGGTGGCTACAACATTGCCACTTTAGTGGAGCTACTTGATGATAAAGCGCTTGCGCCGTTGGCAGCGAAAGAGCTGAAACATACTCTTTTAATGTTTGACGCTTATCACGATGTGGAAGAAAAGCACAAAGCGGGTAACGAGCATGCCACTGACATCATTAAATCTTGGGCTGAAGGTGAGTGGTTCACGTCGCGCAAGTTAATGGACGATAAAATCACTTACACCGTGTTTAAAGTAACAGGTGAAACGAATACTGATGATTTGTCGCCAGCCCCTGACGCATGGTCTCGCCCAGATATTCCTCTGCACGCCCTGGCAGCTTACAAGATGCCCCGCGAAGGTTTAGAGCCAGAAGAACCTGGTGTTAAAGGCCCAATGGCGCAAATAGAAGAAGTCAAAAGTAAGGGGTATCCCGTAGCGTTTGTCGGTGATGTAGTTGGAACCGGCTCGTCACGCAAGTCGGCAACTAACTCTGTATTGTGGTTCTTTGGTGAAGACTTACCGGGTGTGCCTAATAAACGAGGCGGCGGTGTGTGCATTGGTTCAAAAGTCGCGCCTATCTTCTTTAACACCATGGAAGATGCCGGTGCATTGGTGTTTGAAGCCGATGTGGAAAAAATGAACATGGGTGATGTGATAGACATCTATCCGTTTGAAGGCAAAATCACCAACCATGAAACCGGTGAACTTCTTGCAGAATACAGCTATAAGTCGAAGGTGATTCTGGATGAAGTGCGCGCAGGTGGACGTATCAACCTGATTATTGGCCGTGGCCTTACCGAGAAGGCGCGTGAGACACTAGGTTTAGGCCCAACGGATTTATTCCGTACGCCTGAACAGCCAAAAGACAGCGGCGCGGGTTTCTCGTTAGCGCAGAAAATGGTGGGTAAGGCGTGCGGTGTCGACGGTATTCGCCCAGGCACCTACTGCGAACCTAAAATGACAACCGTGGGCTCGCAAGATACCACAGGGCCAATGACCCGCGATGAGCTTAAAGACCTAGCCTGTCTTGGCTTTACTGCCGATTTAACCATGCAGTCATTCTGTCACACCGCCGCTTACCCAAAGCCGGTGGATATAGAAACGCAGCACACGCTGCCTGATTTTATAATGAACCGCGGTGGCGTATCGCTTCGTCCTGGTGACGGCATTATACACAGCTGGTTAAACCGCATGCTGCTGCCTGACACAGTAGGCACGGGTGGTGACTCGCATACTCGTTTCCCATTGGGTATTTCATTTCCTGCGGGTTCAGGTCTGGTCGCGTTCGCTGCGGCTACTGGCGTTATGCCGCTAGATATGCCCGAGTCGGTACTAGTGCGATTTAAGGGAGAAATGCAGCCGGGCATTACGCTACGCGACCTAGTACACGCCATTCCGCTGTACGCCATCAAACAAGGCCTATTAACGGTCGAGAAAAAAGGCAAGATCAACGCCTTCTCTGGCCGTATTTTAGAAATCGAAGGACTAGAGAACTTAACCGTAGAACAGGCGTTCGAGCTTTCTGACGCATCGGCGGAGCGTTCAGCAGCCGGTTGTACTATCAACTTATCTGAAACGTCGATTGCTGAATACCTGCGTTCAAACATTACCATGCTACGCTGGATGATTAACGAAGGTTATGGCGACCCACGTACCTTAGAGCGTCGCGCGCAGAAAATGGAAGAATGGTTAGCTAACCCAGAGTTGATGCGCGCCGATGCAGATGCTGAGTACGCTGAGGTAATCGAAATTGACCTTAACGATATTAAAGAGCCAATTGTGTGCTGCCCTAATGATCCTGACGATGCGAAAACCTTATCTGACGTTGCAGGCGATAAGGTAGACGAGGTCTTCATTGGTTCATGTATGACAAACATTGGTCACTTCCGCGCAGCCGGTAAGCTACTTGAGCAATACAACAAAACACTGCCAACCCGTTTATGGATGTCACCACCGACTAAGATGGACAAAGCCCAGTTAATGGAAGAGGGCTATTACAATATTTATGGTCGCGTAGGCGTACGTACAGAAATGCCCGGTTGCTCACTATGTATGGGTAACCAAGCACGGGTGGATGCGGGAGCAACCGTACTTTCAACGTCTACTCGTAACTTCCCTAACCGCCTGGGCGATGGGGCGAATGTATATTTGACCTCAGCAGAGCTTGCTGCAGTGGGGGCCATTGTTGGGCGCATTCCAACTGCTGAAGAGTACATGGAATACGCTAGCAAAATTAACGCAATGTCGGGTGAAGTATTCCGCTACTTAAACTTCGACAAAATGCCTAGCTTTAAAAAGGCTGAGGAAGAAGCAAAAGCGCGCATTATTCCAACATTGAATGTTGCTTAAAATAGTGTATAAACTACAAAGCCGGTGACCGTTAAGGTGACCGGCTTTTTTTATGGCGAAAAGGAATGTCTAATGGGAAAATCTTTCTTTATTGTTGCTGCACTTGTATTAACCTTAGGGTGTGCAAAAGCGCAGGTTGACCCTGTATCGTCGCTGAATTCAGTGGACTTTGAATCCATTACACTTGAGATTGGCGGCAAGCACTATGAAGTTGAGTATGCCAAAACCTTTGAACAACGCGCGCAGGGTCTTATGTTTCGTAAAGCCTTGTGTGAAGACTGCGGTATGTTTTTTAAGTTTTCTAGCCCAAAGTTTGCGGGCATGTGGATGAAAAATACCTTTGTTCCTCTAGACGTAGCATTTATCGACAGAAAAGGCGTAATAACGGATATAAAATCTCTCACTCCGCATAGTTTGGAGTCGGTCGGATCATCGAAAGAGGTACTTTACGCGTTGGAAATGAACCAAGGGTGGTTTGCCGAGAATAATATAAAAGTAGGCGACCAAATAACGATTGATTAACCGCGCAAAAGGCGCGGTTGCTGCTAGCGAAATGCTAGTTTTATTCTGGAGTTAAATATAGTGACAAATGCCTTATCGATAGCTAAGTTCGGTGGAACTAGCGTTGCGAATTACGAGGTAATGCAAAACTGCGCCCGAATTGTTGCCGGTAATGACAAAACGCGCATTGTGGTAGTGAGCGCTGCGGCAGGTGTAACCAATCACCTGGTAAGCTTAGCGCACACACCTATGACGCAACAGCAAATTGAAGAGACCTGTCAGGCCATTATCAATATTGAGCTTGCCATTCTTAACAAGTTGAAAGATAAAGACGCGGTTGAGCCAAAACTCAACGACTTGTTAGATGAAATGCGAAGCTTAGCGTTTCATGAAGAAATCCTTCACCGTGATGATTTAAAAGATCAGCTGCTTTCAATGGGGGAGCGGATGTCATCGCTGATGTTCTCTTCAGTGCTTGCAGAGCAGGGCGTAAAAACCATGAACTTTGATGTACGTAAGGTGTTACGTACGGACAGTGAGTTTGGAGAAGGTGCGCCGCAAATCGAAGAAATCGAAAAGCTGTCTAAACAATTGCTGGCACCTGAAATTAAAGACGCGATAGTGGTTACTCAAGGCTTTGTCGGAGCCGATGAGGAAGGCCGTACTACAACGCTAGGTCGTGGTGGTTCAGATTTTACGGCGGCGCTACTTGCTGAAGCGCTTGATGCCGAATCGTGTGAGATTTGGACTGATGTAACAGGGGTGTACACAACTGATCCGCGCATTACGCCAGCCGCTCATCCGTTACCAGAACTCAGCTTTGAAGAAGCGGCGGAAATGGCCACCTTTGGTGCCAAGGTACTACATCCTGCCACTATGGAGCCTGCGCTTCGCAAGGACATAAAGGTGTTTGTAGGCTCTAGTAAGGAGCCAGAAAAGGGCGGTACTTGGATTGTGCGTGATTGTGAGCACGAACCACCGTATCGCGCTATTACTCGCCGTAAAGAGCAGGTAATGGTGACAGTGAAAACACCGAAGATGATGTATGCGCAAGGCTTCCTACAGCAGGTATTTGCCATCATCGCTAAGCACAAGCTAAGTGTTGATTTGGTTACCACGTCAGAAATCTCGGTATCTTTTACCCTTGATAACCCTGCAAACTCTGTGGCTCAGCGACTAAACAAAGAAACCATTGCTGAACTTGAAACTATCTGTGATGTGAAAGTAGAAAAAGGTTACGACCTTGTCACGGTTGTAGGTAACAACATGCAAACAGCTGTTGGTGTTTCTAGCAAGATTTTAGCTGCGGTTTCAGATTTCAACCTGCGTATGATTTGCTTTGGCGCCAACCCGCACAACCTATCGTTCCTGGTTAACGAGACCGACAGTGACGACGTGGTTCGCAAGCTTCACACGGCGTTATTTGAATAAGCACCTAATGTGCTGAATGACCCCAAAAAACGGTCGCCTTAAAGGCGGCCGTTTTTATTTCACATCAGTTTGTAGATGATTTCAAAATGTCGACCGGTACAATGATTTCGTGACGTTTATTCCACGGTAGGGTGAAAGGCGAGTCGTAGCCCATATAGCTAGGTTCACCATCAAGCTCAATATTATTGTCCCTAAGGGCTTTAAGCAGTTTATTCGTATACTGCTTCTTATCGCTGTCCTTGTTGAAACCTGAATAACGAATAGCGGCTACCGTTCTCGCTGGTACAGTAACCAGCGATACATCTTTGTGCGTAGGCACAGGAGCGCTTTTAATGTCATATTTGCTGGGCAAGAAAAACATCATTGTTTCTGAAGATGAGACTTCGACAGGAGAGGTCATTGCAATTTCTTGAGAGCGCTTTCCAACTTCTACGGGGGACGTCATTGACACATTGCTACTGGATGTATTCTCACCAGAGATATAATTAAAGAGTAGCTGAAATGCTCCATTATCTTCATTCCCACTAGACATTACGCCTAACGCTTCATTGTAATGCCTCACTTCAATATCTTCATCAAGGGTCTCGATAATGGAATAGGGAAGGGTTTCTGTATCTTTGTAATATGATGGCTCAGCCTGGATCATTGTTGACACCAATAAAGTAGTAATGAAAAGAGGCAAGCGAAAACGGGAAAATATCATTCTTTTTTAGTGGTTTGTTACGAATAGTCCTTATACGAATTAAAGCCGATTAATGCTCAGTTAAACGCTTCTAAAGTAACTATCTATGCATTCCTAAAGTGTGCCAGATTAATTGTTAGACACAAAAAAGGGGCTAAAAGCCCCTTCTTAAAACAGGTTCGTAAAAAGCGTTACACTTTAAACTGTCTGATAGACTGTTGTAACTCTTCAGCAAGTCGAGCCACTTCATGGCTAGACTCAGACGTTTGCTGTGCTCCAGCTGTCGTCTCTTCAGCGATACCCACAATAGTTTCAAGCTTTTCGCTGATCTCTTGTGACACCGTATTCTGTTCACGGGCAGACTGCTCAATTTGAGAGCTCACGTCATGGGCTTTGTGAACGGCGTCAGAGATGATATCCAATGCCTGTGTAGCCTTTTCAGTTTGTGCCACACACGCCGCAGTTTGCTCTTTACCTTGATTCATCACCGATACCGCTTTTTCAGCACCCGCTTGAAGCACTTCAATCATTGCGTTGATTTCTTGTGTCGATTCTTGAGTTCGGCTGGCGAGGGTTCTTACTTCATCAGCAACAACCGCAAAGCCTCGACCTTGTTCACCAGCACGCGCTGCCTCAATAGCAGCATTCAAGGCGAGCAGGTTGGTTTGATCTGCAACACCACGGATAACGTCTAAGATGCCACCAATGCTTGCGCTGTCTTGATGAAGCTTATTGATGACGTCTGCCGCTTCTTGAACGTCACGAGATAAGATCTCAATGGTGTTCTTATTCTCTAGTGAGATTTGGCGCACGTTCTCAGCCTCAGCATCCGCATGGCGAATTTGACTTAGTGTATCTTCAGCGTTTTGCACAACCAGCTGCGACGTAGAGTGCATTTCTGTGGTTGCTGTTGCTACTTGGCCAATTTGTGATTTCTGATCCTGAATTGAATGCGTCGTTTGCGCCGTCACTGCAGACGTTTGTTCTGAGGCGGCTGCCAGCTGTTCAGCACGAACGTTAATGGCTGTAATGAGCTCCTTCAGGTTTCCAATTAGCGTATTGCAGTTTCGGGCTAAAAGACCAAATTCGTCTTGCGCCGAATCGTCTAGACGGTGAGTAAGGTCACCCGATGAAGCCACCGTCAGAAGTTCATTTACACGATAAAGCGGACGTGTGATTGCGCGAACGGTCACGTAGCCAATAAATGCTGCTACTGCAATCGAGATAATAACAACCACAATAACGAACGTGTTGCCCGTCGCAATGGCGCCGTTAACCTGACTTTCTACATGTGACGCTTTCTTGTCTGCAAGATTGAGCAGGTTTTCTAGAGCGACAACCGCTTGCGCGATATTTGAGTCTGAAGCGTTAAGCGCTTTTTCAGCATCATTTCTGCGCTCTAGACGATCAACATGAAGCTGAACCACGCCATCGTTAGCATTAATCGCATTGATTGCGTTGTTAACCAAGTCGTTAATATCATCAAGAGTACCAGAATCATCGCGGCCGCCCGCAGTTTGCATCATGTCGCTTAATTGCGTGACCACTTTCTCGACAACCAAATCAACTTCGTTGCCTAGCGTCTGTGAACGAACCAGTGTCTCTGTTTTAATGTACTCGTATGAAACCGTTAGCAAAGAAAGCAGCGACGTCTCAAGTTGACTGCCGATTTCTGCCGCACGTCGTAGGTTAGGGTCGCGCTGAACAGCATCTAAGTCTGAGAAGTCTAGAAGGTAGGTAGATGCATCGTCTGCGTTGTCTTCAGCGTCACCCAGTCTGTCTTGAATTGTGTTGCGTATATCAAGATACATTTGGTGATTTTTGTACATCGCTTCAACATTGGTGATATATGCTTCATATGACTCACGTACAGTATTCAGCGTGCTCTTTAGTTCAGGCTCGTTATTAACGGCCTGCGCCAGTTTCTTATATTCACTCTCAAAGGTGTCTTTGGCAGAGTTAAAAGACGCTCGTTTGTCTTTTAAGCCATTTAGATCTTCTTCGATGTAGCTCTCGAAGGTAAGTCGGCCCATATTGAGAAAGCTGGCTTTAAGTGCATTGCTGCCTGCTACTGTGGGTAATGCAACGTCATTTACTTCTTCCGTTGCTGAGCCTATTGAGTTGAGGTTATAAAGTGAAACAACACTAATGACGATCAGAAGTGCGCTAATCGCTACAAATCCCCCGATTACGCGTGTGGCTACCGTTATTTTCATCGGAACTCCTGGATGAGTGTTTTTTATTTTTATCCCTAACGATATTACCCGTCTCAGCAAACAAAATATAGCGATTAAAGAAGCTAGTTTGCTTAATTACTGAGTAGATAATGAGACATTATCGTTACTATCGTAAGTAAGTGTATCGGCTACAATAACTTAATGTTTATTTTATTTAGCACTTAAGTGTAGAAAGTTTAACTGGTAATACCAGTTGGTGGGTAAAATTATACACGTAAATATGTGCGAATTGGATAATTGCGGAGCCAGTAAACTCTGGTTTTAGGCAGAAACACTCACAAGCGAAGCGGAGTTCAGGTTTAGCAAAGTCATGCTTTGCCCCCAAACATAGCCTGTATCTAAGCCGATAAATTGATGACTGTTTGTTTGGCCCGACAGAGCTGCCCAATGCCCAAATACCACTCGTTGATCGTCACCGAGCTTTTTATTCTCTACTTCAAACCATGGTTTTAACGTGCTACTAGTGCTGTGGGATACTGCGCTGGGATGAGATTTGTTATCAAAATCGAGTGTGCCATCTGTATGAACAAAACGCATGCGCGTACACGCATTCACAATAAAACGCAGTCGCTCATCACCCTTAAGTTTATCTGACCAGTTGTTGGGTTTATTACCATACATTTCTGAAAGAAATGCAGCGTAATTGTCGGATTTTAGGATGTTGCTAACTTCGTCACTAAGTGAAACGCACTCATCGATAGACCATTTAGGATAGAGTCCAGCATGCACCATTACTGATTGCTCATCTAACTTCATTGCCAACGGGAACTGACGCAACCAGTCAATAAGTTCGGCCAAGTCTGAAGCATTAAGTAGAGGCTCTAATTTGTCGGATTTTTTTGCTTTGCGGATGCCGTTTACAACGGCAAGTAAGTGAAGGTCGTGGTTTCCTAAAACACTGCTAAACTGGCTGCCGAGAGACTTTAAAAAGCGCAATGTGCTCAAAGAATCTTCTCCTCGAGCAACTAAATCACCTACTGCGAGTAGCGTATCGTTTTCTTCGTCGAATTTTACTTTATCTAACGCGCGACGAAGACCATCGTAACAGCCTTGTATATCACCAATGACGTACGTGTTACCTTGCGACATAGAAACCTTAATGAAGAATACTTGGAATGGCTAATCGGAAAACGTCGATAGGAACGCGAAAACGCTCGCCGCTCTCTAATTCCATTACATAGTAGCCTTCCATATTCCCAACCGGTGTGTCAATGACAGCGCCACTGGTATAGTCAAAATGCTCGCCCGCTTTCATGATAGGTTGCTTGCCTACAACCCCATCACCTTCAACTTCTGATGTCTTGCCATTTGCATCGGTAATTTTCCAGTAGCGACTGAGTAGTTGCACCGTATGGTCGCTATTGTTCTCAATCGTAATGTGGTACGCGAAGGCAAATTGCTTTGAATCTGACGGAAGATGGTCGGGAAGGTGACGGGTTTTCACCCGCACCTTAATATCAAGTACATCCATAGAGAACTTACTGCTCTTGTTGGTGCTCTTTTGCCGACACAGCGTTTGCTATTGTGGCAAAATCGTTAAGTGATAATACTTCTGCGCGAGAGGTAGGATCGATACCTAGCTCACGGATCTCCTCTTCACTTAAACTGTCTTTCAGCGAGTTGCGAATGGTTTTTCGGCGCTGGTTGAACGCTTGTGCACAGACGCGCTCAAGCGTATTTACAGACTCAACGTCTACTGGCGGAGCCTGATGCGGCACTAGCTTCACTACTGCAGAATCAACCTTCGGGGGTGGCTTAAAGGCACCTGGCGGAACATTGAGTACCGGAATGACGTGGCAGTAATACTGCGCCATAACGGAAAGCCTGCCGTAATTCTTAGAACCTGGTCCTGCTGCCAAGCGGTTTACCACTTCTTTTTGAAGCATAAAATGCATATCTTCTATGCAGTGAGCATGATCAAAAAGGTGAAACATTAATGGTGTCGAAATGTTGTAGGGCAAGTTACCAAATACGCGAAGCTTTTTGTCTTTGACTGGCATTTCTTTAGAAAGGGCGCCAAAGTCCATGGTCATTGCATCTTGTTCAATAACCGTAAGCTTATTGCCGTTAAATGGATGGTGTCTCAATCGCTTAGCAAGATCTCTGTCTAGCTCAATGACTGTGAGTGCATCTACTTCTTCACAAACAGGATCTGTTAATGCGCCTAAACCGGGTCCAATTTCTACCAGGTTTTGTTCATTTTTTGGCGCGATGGCCGCAACAATCTTGCCTATCACGTAATCATCGTGAAGGAAGTTTTGTCCGAATCGCTTTCTGGCCGTATGGCCTAAGTGTGTTTTACTCATTGTTGATGATGTGCAAGCTCGATGGCTTTTTCCAATGCTTTTCTGAAACTACCGGCGTCGGCTTCACCTGTTCCTGCTAAGTCTAATGCAGTACCGTGATCTACCGATGTACGAACGAAAGGTAACCCTAGCGTGATATTCACTGAAGCCCCAAAACCCTTATATTTTAGCACGGGTAAGCCTTGGTCGTGATACATAGCCAGCACTACGTCAGCATTTTCCAGATATTTGGGTTGAAATATGGTGTCTGCAGGTAGAGGGCCTGTGATCTTTAAGCCTTCTTCTCTTAGTTCGTTAAGCGCCGGAATGATGGTATGAATTTCTTCAGTGCCAATGTGACCATCTTCACCCGCGTGAGGGTTCAAGCCACACACATAAATGTGAGGTTCTTTAACGCCAAACTTCAATTTAAGGTCGGTGTTGATGATATGAATGACCTTATGAAGACGCTCTCGGGTGATAGCTTTCGCTACATACTCAAGGGGAATATGCGTGGTGGCAAGCGCTACATTAAGACCTTCAGTTGCCAGAAGCATAACCACATCAATGGTATTGGACTGATACGCAAAAAACTCAGTATGACCGCTGAATGATACCCCTGCTTTGTTGATAATGCCTTTGTGTACGGGGCCGGTAACGACGGCGTCGAAGTCGCCATCCATATTTGCCTGACACGCCTGGCGCAGAGTTTCTACTACGTATAACCCGTTTTCGCTATCAAGTTCGCCTGGCGTAACGTCAACGGATTTATCTATTTGCTTTATAAACAACGAACCCGCATCTTGAATTTGCGGGTTAGTGGCATCGTAATCGATTAGCGTTAATGGCAGCCCCAAGGCGCTTGCTCGTGCTTTGAGCATTTCGCCATCGGCAAACACGACAAGCTGCGCTTGCCATGCTTCCTGGGCCAGTTTTATGATCAAATCTGGCCCGATACCTGCCGGTTCTCCCGGCGTTATTGCTATTTTAATTGGTGTACTCATGAATAACTTATTGTTACGAGTCGACAACTTCTACGTAAGCGGCATCACGCATCTCACGTAACCAGTTCTCGGTTTCCTCTGAAAATTTACGGTTGAAGATAAGCTGGTAAGCTTTATCTTCTTTGCGCTTATCGGTAGCGTCATCAATACGACGTTCAATAAGCTGAATTAAATGCCAGCCGTGCACGGTACGAACAGGTTCACTAAATTCTCCAGGCTCAAGCTGTGCAAGTGCGTCTTTAAACTCAGGCACGTAATTATTTGGATCCGACCAGCCAAGCTCGCCACCGCGAAGGGCTGAACCAGGATCTTCTGAATGCTCTTTAGCTAGCTCTGCAAAATCAGCTTCACCATTTTTCACCTCTTCCTTGAAGCGGTTTAGCATGGCTTTAGCTTTGTCTTCGCTAAGAATGATTGACGGCTTAACAAGAATGTGGCGAGAGTTTACTTCTTCCACCGTGACTTTCTCAATACCGCGCGTATCTAATACTTTTAGGATATGAAAGCCTGCACCGCTTCGAATAGGACCAACAAGAGCATCTTTGTCTTTGTTTTGAATAGCTTCAGCAAAAAGCGTCGGCATGGCGTTAATGTTAAGCCAGCCCATGTCACCGCCTTCGAGCGCTTCGTTACCTGATGATGACGCAATGGCGATTTTAGCAAAATCAGATCCTGACTCTAATAGTGAAATGACTTTGTCTGCACGCTCACGTGCCGATTGAATATCTTCATCTGTAGGCTCTGGCGGGAAACCAATAAGAATGTGACCTAAGCGATATTCAGCTTGAGTAGCGCCTTGCTGTTCCATCAGGTCAATCAAGGTTTCAATTTCTTGAGGTGTAATATAAACACGGCGACGTACGTTAGCACGGCGAACTTCACCCATGATAACTTCTTCGCGAATGTCTTCGCGGTAATCATCGTATGCAATACCTTCTGCCGCTAATTGGGCACGAAGTTCTTCAATCGTTGCATTTTGATTCGCTGCAATGTTGCTAATGGTTTGCTCTAACTGTGGATCGCTAATGCGAATACCCATACGCTCTGCCATTTGAAGCTGAAGGCTCTTAGTGATTAAACGCTCAATGGCCTGTGTACGAAGCGCACGATCTGACGGTAGCTGTTGATTATTAGCTTCTGCTTTGCGTTTAACGTCTTGTACAAGGGCATCAATTTCGCTTTCAAGCACAACACCTTGGTCAACAATTACGGCCACGCGGTCAAGCATGACCTCTTGCGCAACACTGTTAAACGAGAGTAGGGCACCTAACATCAATGCACGGATAATGAACTTCATACACACTCTTTTATTATTGGTTGATTGCATTTAAGCGCTGTAAGCGCTCAACTGCGGGTTAATTTAAACTATAAGGCTGACGATAGCCAAACATACCGTCTTGAAGCATGCTTCTTTGGGTACCAGATGACCCGATGCCTTTGAAAATAAATTGTAGCGATATTCCAGAATCAAAATCGTCTGTTGTCTGTTCGCCGCTAGCATTGTAACGGTTGTTCAGACTGCGCTGCGCAACTAATCGCACCGCCCAACAGCATGACTCATACTGGATACCTGCATAGGTTTCTACACTTCTATTGCGTTCAAGATCTCGGTAAGTACGGCCAACCCACTGCCAATTTTCAGAAATAGGCCAGCTTGCCGAAATACCAATTTGATCTATGGTTTCACCACTGAGATCGCGAACATAGCGATGACTTAATTGAATAAAGCGCGAATCATCTTTGCGGTATTCAATACCCACACTGCTTAAGTCAACTTTGTCTGTGTCAGTGGTCACTTGCACATCAGAATGGAAGAACCAGTTTTTATTAAAGCGCCAATCCACTTCAGCGGCGAGCGCTGAACGATCTTGATTCTTGGTTGCCGCAATGACTTTGTTATCTTCAAGGTAGAATATCTGACCCACACTAAGAACAAATTGTTCCCGATTGTTTTTATCCAACATGCGTGTGGTCGCGCCAAGGGTGATTTGGTTGTTATCGCTTATTCTATCAAGGCCAGTAAATTCCTGACCTCTAAACAATCCTTCAACGTCGGTTAACAGCGGCGTTGAGTCATAGAATCCAATCGCAGTTTGGTCTTCATACGATGTATAAAGATATTGAATCTTTGGCTCTAAAGTCATCGACATATCGTCGCTGAACCACGATTTATCCCTTTCAAAGTATAATGCGCCATAAAGGCGAGCTTGTCCTAATGTGCGTTCAACATCTTCTTTTAAGTCAGTTCCTTCAACATTGTCTTGTTGATAAACCGTTTGAAAAAGCGTGGTTTCTGCGACAAGTTCACCCCATGCTGCGCGAAGCGGCACCGCTAAAGTAGGTGCAACGTGAAAACGAGTAGCCGTTGGAGCGGTATCGAGAGTATTGTCAAAGTGTGCGACTTCTGAGTCTAGGTTGAACTCTAGATATTCACCTAACGCTTTGTTGTAATTGATTTTGATCTCAGGTACGGCGCGATAGCTATCTGCAGTATTACCCAGTACTTCAAAATCTTTTATCTGCATATTTACGGATAGATTTTGCGAGTAGTAACTTAATCCAACGCTACGATATAGGTGGGTGTCAGCGCGACTATAATAATCTGAACCAAGGTCAACTAAATAGTTGTCGTCACTTAATCCGTTGAAATCAACGTTTAGTAACCAGTTGTCAGCTATAAGCCCTTGATGCTCCAAGCGATAAAAATATCGGTCAGGGTTCCCACTAATATCTGAGTCGCTCGGCAAGTACTCCACGTACGCTTTGCCTTGGCTACGCTCCGTTAGATAACGGAACTCAGTATTCAGCTGAAGACCGCGAAGGGTCATCAATCGCGGTGAGATGGTCATGTCATAGTTGGGGGCAATGTTCCAGTAAAAAGGCTGCGTATAGTCGACGCCCGTTCTGCTTGAACTGGTTAACTCTGGAAACAATAAGCCCGTTTGGCGCTCGTTGCTAACAGGGAACGCAAAATACGGTAAATAAAACACTGGAACATCGGCAATGTAGAAGCGTGTGTGTTTGGCTTGGCCCCATACGGTCCCTTTTTCCAAACTAATTTCACTGGCGCGTATTAGCCAGTCTTCATCGCCTTCAGGACACGTAGTGAAGCTAACTTCTTTGAGCACAATTCCCGTGTCTGTATCTAATACTATATCTTTTGCGGCTCCCTGACCCACAAAACCCGTCAGCTGATAGCGGGTATTTTGCATTTCTAAGCGCTCTTCTTCAGAGCGAAGGGTCACGGCATCACTTTCTACTTTTAACTGCGAGTCTTGATACGTTACGTCGCCTTTCGCAATAAGGTCTCTGCCACTTCCGTTAATTTGTGCTTGAGATGCACTAATTACCGCAGTATCTGACGTGATATCAACATTACCAGAAAACAGCGCTACGGTATCTTGGATAATTTCAGTACGGTTAGCTTCAACTTTAACGTGGCCTTTGGGCATTAATGCCTGGCTACTGAAAGTAACAGGTTCGACTGAGCAGAATGCAAGAGGGGCTGCATCTGACGTTGGTTTAGAATTTGAAGCTGTCGTTTCCTGTGCAAACGCGACTGTAGGCAAAAGAGTCGCGGAAACAAGCATGGCGCAGGTGTTTTTCATGCGTTAATGGGCGGCCTGTTTTGTTGTATGTTGCTTTTAAACCCAAGTAAGACGACGTCCGTCTCGGTTAGTTCGACATAACGTTTAAAAAAACAGTGATAATGCACATTACTTCTTGGCAAAGAGTTAATGTAGCTTTCACTCGCTATTACTATTCATATAAGCGCTCAATTCTAAGCACTTCTGTCGTAATTACCAACCATTCAGACAAAAAAATGCACTTTTATATGCACAACACATCAAAGACGGAGGCAATTAGTGGCAGTAAGCTTGATTTCAAGCTGCACAAGCCCTAGTTAATTAACTTATGTATTTGATATGATGATTGGTATAACGCGCTCTGCACGGCGTGATTTCACTACAGTAACATCAACTTTCTAAACAGTGCACCAACGGAGTATGACGCGATGTCAATTTGGGGAAAAATCCTCGGCGCCTTGTTCGGCTTTATGTTTCTTAAAATACCTGGGGCGATCTTAGGGCTGTTAGTCGGGCACTTTTTTGATAAAGCCTATCGCCAAGACTTCAATCAGCTAGGCGGCTTTGGGCGCTTTTTTACCGATCAGGACAATCTGAAGCAGCAAGCTATTTTCTTTCATAGTTTGTTTAGTGCGTTAGGCCATCTTGCTAAGTCTGACGGCAAAGTAACGGACAGAGAAATTCAAATCGCCACAGCATTAATGGACGAGATGCGTTTAACTGGGGATGCCCGTCGTGAAGCTCAGGATGCATTTAGAGAAGGCAAAGCGCGAGACTTTCCTTTAGTCGATACGTTGAAAGGTTTTTACGACGCCAGCCACGGTAGACGGGATATTCTTCAAGTATTCTTAGAGATTCTTATTCAAGCCGCTTTCGCCGACGGTCAGCTTTCACAGGAAGAATACAACGTACTTGAAAAAGTAGCGAAGCCACTAGGCTTTAGGCGTCGTGATTTAGATTATCTAATTTCAATGTATGAAGCTGAAATACGCTTTAGGCAGCGGTCTAACTCTGGCTCAGGACAACGCACTCATTCAGGTCAACGTCAGCACAGCCAATCAGCCTATTCAGAACAGCAAAGTTTAGATGATGCCTATCACATATTAGGTGTGGCGGCATCCGACGATGAAAAGACAATAAAGCGTGCCTACAGGAAGCGCATGTCTGAGCATCACCCAGATAAGCTGGTGTCTAAAGGGCTACCTGAACAGGCAATGGAAATTGCGAAAAAGAAAGCGCAAGATATTCAATCAGCCTACGAGCTGATTAAGCAAAAGCGTGGCTTTTAGATGGCAAAAACTCAACGTGAGTTAACTTATGTGCCTGCAGCGAGTCAGGCGCATATCGATGGTTTTATCGAGATGCTTTGGCTTGAGAAAGGACTGTCCGATCATACTCAGCAGAGCTATCGCACCGACCTTACTAAGCTTGCTATCTTCAGCAACAATCAAGGCGTAAAAGATATCGCTGTGCTGACCACTGAGCAGCTTCAGGACTATTTAGCCTATCGTCACGACAAGGGGCTGTCCACACGCAGCACCCAACGTGCGCTTAGCGCTATCCGGGCGTTTTTCGTATTCCTAATTAGTAAGCAGGTTCGCGTTGATAGCCCAGTTTCCGCGCTGTCTAATCCGAAAACACCCAAAGCTTTGCCTTCTTCACTCAGTGAGCAACAAGTTGAAGATTTGCTAAATGCCCCCCTTACCGACGACCCTATTGAATGTCGGGACAAGAGCATGCTTGAAGTGCTTTACGCAACCGGCCTTCGTGTAAGTGAACTTATTGGGTTAACAATGGATCAAATAAGCCTTCAGCAAGGCGTAGTTAGGGTTGTGGGTAAAGGGAATAAAGAGCGCTTAGTGCCCCTTGGTGAAGATGCAATAGAATGGCTGCTGACCTATATTAAAACAGCAAGACCGATACTCGCCAGTAAAGCTTCTGATGTGGTATTTCTGAGCAAGCGTGGACAGAAAATGACGCGCCAAACATTTTGGCATCGCATTAAATACTATGCGGTGAAAGCGGGAATTGAGCAGCACCTTTCTCCCCACACGTTGCGTCATGCCTTTGCGACACACCTTTTGAATCACGGTGCTGATTTACGTGTGGTACAAATGCTATTGGGGCACAGCGATTTGTCAACGACTCAAATATACACCCATGTTGCGACAGAGCGACTTCAAACTTTAATCCACAGTCATCACCCACGTGGCTAAATTGGCTAAATATACAAATAAAGAATGCTATAAATTGGGGGCTGTATACGACGAGGCTCAGTGACGACGTATATAAAATAAAAAGGTCTATGGTAGGATACGAGCCATGCAAAGCGTTTAGAAAATACATTTTCCGTTAGTGCTTTAACGCGGCTGAGTTTAAATGTTGACGTTAAATGTACTGAGGTTAAAAGAAAATTAGCGTTTAACGTGCAATTTTTTGCTAAGTTTAACGGTCTGAACGTTATGAATGTAAAAGTTTTTAGCAATTGCTTTAAATGGAAAGATACCGATTCAAGCAGTTGCATGTTAAGCCAGTAAGTACAAGCGAACTTAAATGGCAAAATGGAGAGTATTTAGTGAAAGCAGTAAAGAAAGTATTGTTAGCCAGTGTAGTTGCGGCAGGTTCTCTATTAGGGCTTAGTGCGCAAGCGGCTGATGAAGCGGCTATCCGTGATAAATTAACCTCAATGCTAGGGTTAGATGTAGAAACTATTGCTGACTCTCCAGTATCAGGGCTGGTTCAGGTATCAACAAACCGCGGTTTATTTTACGTAAGTGAAAACGGGCAGTATCTGCTTCAGGCTCGTGTTTTTAACATTGATGAAGAGATGCGTAACGAAACAGAGCTGGCACTTTCTGGGCTGCGCAAAGAAGGCGTAAAAGAGATGGAATCATCGTCTATTACGTTTAAGGCCAAAAACGAAAAGCATGAAATAAGCGTATTTACTGATATTACGTGTGGTTACTGCCGTAAATTTCACAAAGAGATTGATGAACTAAACGATGCGGGCATCACCGTACACTACCTTGCGTTTCCACGTTCTGGGTTAAACAGTGAAAACTACAACGATATGGTGTCGGTGTGGTGTGCGAAAGACCCGCAAAAAGCGTTAACTAAAGCTAAAGCGGGTAATGACGTAGCTAGCGCAAGCTGTAAAAATAAAGTGGCAGAGCAGTACATGTTAGGTCAAAAATTAGGCGTGAATGGCACGCCAAATATCGTACTGCCAGACGGTTCATTGATTCCTGGTTATCAGCCAGCTGCGTTGCTTGCTAAAGCATTGGAGGAAGCTGAATAGCCATTCAGTCCTTAACCTTATATATGATAAAAACGCACGCTTTGTGCGTTTTTTTGTTTTCTGCGGTATGATTCGTCCTCATATTTTCTAGCGTTTTTTCGTACAGTTTTGCTTTGCAGTTCACTCGGGCGTTTACTTGGAATCTGCACTAATTATCAAGTGTCCCGACTCCAGTCTTTTTATTTAAAGCCTATTTGAACTGGCATCGACAACTGCATTTACAGTATTGGTTAGTGGTATTTCATGATTTTGCCTATTGTTCGCCGTGAGGTTACCGGCGCCTCGCTTAGTTCCGACTTACATCCTGTTATCGATAGAATTTATCGCGGTCGTAATATTGCGAATTTAGATGACTTGGAGAATGGTCTAAAAGGGCTAACACACTTCAATGTTTTGAAGGGCATGCCGCAGGCCGCGCAAATTCTCGCCAATGCTGTTGTGCAAAATAAACGTATTATTATTGTGGGCGATTTTGATGCCGACGGAGCAACCAGTACATCGGTATGTATATTGGCGCTTCGAGCCATGGGCTATCACAACGTTGATTTTCTTGTACCTAACCGCTTTGACTTTGGTTACGGACTTAGCGTGCCTATTGTGGATGAAGCTGCCAAACAGGGCGCAGAGGTTATTGTCACAGTGGACAATGGCATTTCCTGTATTGACGGTGTGACCCATGCAAAGTCGTTGGGAATGCAGGTTGTTGTTACCGATCACCATTTGCCAGGCGATGTTCTACCTCCTGCTGATGCGATAGTAAATCCTAACCAACCTGGCTGTGAATTCCCGTCTAAAAATTTGGCTGGCGTTGGCGTTGCCTTTTACATCATGCTAGCACTTAAAGCCGAGTTACAGCAGCAAGGGCATTTTGAAAGAGCGGGGTTAGCGCCACCAAACCTAGCGTCGCTACTTGATATTGTTGCGGTTGGCACCGTGGCCGATGTAGTAGTGCTGGATAAAAACAACCGAATTTTAGTTCATCAAGGCCTTCAGCGGATTCGGGCGGGTAAGTGTCGACCTGGCATTAAAGCATTGGTCGAAGTAGCGAATCGCGATTGCGCTCACTTAACCTCAACTGACTTAGGCTTTGTGGTTGGGCCAAGGCTTAATGCCGCGGGTCGATTAGACGACATGTCGCAAGGCATTGCGTGCTTATTAGAAGATGAAACCATTCAAGCGCGAATGATCGCTGCGGAACTCGATGCGCTTAATAAAGAACGCCGTGAAATTGAGACCGGCATGAAAGCACAAGCGGAAACCGTACTAGAGCAAATGGCGCTGGATGAAGGCGATATGCCAAGCGCACTGGTGGTTTATCGCGAAGACTTTCACCAAGGGGTTATTGGTATTGTGGCAGGGCGTTTGAAAGAGAAATATCTTAAGCCTGTTATCGCTTTTGCCCATCAAGACGACGAGATTATTAAAGGTTCGGCACGCTCAATTCCTGGCGTGCACATTCGCGATGTACTTGATGAAGTTAATACGCGCTACCCTGGCGTTATCGAAAAATTTGGCGGGCATGCCATGGCTGCTGGATTAAGCTTGCCCGTAGCTAAGCTTCAAGACTTCGAGCAGGCTTTTGTTGATATTGCGCGAGCGCACATGGCAAAGCTTGATGGAAATCATGCTTTACTTTCCGACGGTGACTTGTCATCGAAAGAGCTGTGTTTACCCTTTGCGCATTTACTGCGTCAAGCAGGTCCGTTTGGACAGGGCTTTGAATCACCGCTATTCGATGGTGAATTTGCACTACTTGACCAGCGCTTAGTTGGCCAAAAGCACTTAAAAATGGTGTTGAAAAGTGACGGTGCTAACGAGGTCGATGCTATTGCGTTCAACGTTGATTTAAAATCATGGCCGAATGCCATGGTCAAACGCGTGCATATTGCCTATCGACTTGATATCAACGTATTTCGCGGTCAGGAAACCGTGCAACTTATTGTCGAGCAAATAGAAGCGCGTTAGCAGAAGTAAGCTCACACGCAGAAAAAAGCCAATAACCCTAACAGACGATAAGCGCAAAGTAGGAAAGAAGAGGCAAAGGTGAAAAGCGAAAGACAAAAGCTGGTGGAAAAGCATAGTCAGCTGAATCAAACCGACAATGCTAAAGTGATTTCCCACGTTCAGCGGGAAGAGAAAGACAGCGACTGGGTACGCCACACCATTATGCTAGAAGGTATTGATGTCCCTTTTATCTATCGGCGTAAACAGCAATACCAAAGCTTAAAAGGCGCGCGAGTGAACGTAACCTACTATCGCCACGTTGAAGAGGTGGCTGGCATTGAGTTTGAAACCATGAAAGTGGTACGAATTAAGCGCAGCTGATATTAACGTTGCCAGCGGTAACACTTTGGCCACAATCAAAACACAGTGAGCAACAATGAATAATGAATGGTTAAATGCCTATGTACTGCATAGACGCCCTTACAGGGAGACCAGCTATATTGTTGACTTTTTTACCCTAGAAGAAGGGCGTGTTAGTGCGGTAGCGAAAGGGGTGAAGAATAGTAAATCTGACAAGAAAAGCCTGCTTCAACCTTTTCAGCATCTTCGTTTACAGTTAAGCGGTAAGTCAGAGTTAAAAAACTTACGTCACGTTGAAAGCGTTTCGCCTTCTATCAACCTAGTGGGCACGGCGTTATTTTGCGCCATGTACGTTAACGAGCTAACTAATCGCATTATGCCGGCAGGGCTTGCCAGCGATGGCGTTCACAACGCTTATGAAAATGCGCTGCTGTCTCTTCGAGATGAAAGCGACATAGAAGTGACCTTACGTCAGTTCGAATTTGCACTACTTGATGAAATGGGGTTGTTGCCCGACTTCACCACCGACGTCGAGTACGAATTGCCCATAGAAGAAACCGGTAGTTATCATTTTCAGATAGACGCAGGGTTCGTGCGACTGCCTGACGATATGGCTGGTCCCCGCGGTATGCGAGGCTTTCCTGGACTAGCGCTGCTTAGTTTATCACAGGGGGAATTTACGCCGCTTAGTAAAAAAGTGGCTAAGGTGCTTTGCCGGGACTTGCTGAAGCCGCTAATTGGTGAAAAGCCACTTAAAAGCCGCGAGCTTTTTATGCCCAAACCGCGGTAATAGCATTAAATTATTTTCTCTTAACTCAAACGCTTAATAAGCACGTTCTACAAAAAAATTTGCTACAATTGCGACTTTCCTTAAAAGGGTATTTTTACCCTTAAAGCAACGTATTAAACAGGAAGAGCAGGCCTCTTCTATCGCTCTTACAGGTTAGGTGGTGAAATGAGCACGATTTTATTAGGCGTTAACATCGACCATATTGCAACGCTGCGCAATGCGCGCGGTACGCATTACCCAGATCCAGTGCACGCAGCGGATATTGCCGAGCGTGCAGGTGCAGACGGCATTACTGTTCATTTACGTGAAGACCGCCGTCACATTAAAGACCGCGATGTACGCATTTTAGCGCAGACCATTAATACCCGACTTAATTTGGAAATGGCGGTAACCGATGAAATGCTGGCAATTGCCGAAGAAGTGAAGCCTGTTTTTTGTTGCTTAGTACCAGAAAAGCGCGAAGAGCTGACTACCGAAGGTGGTCTTGATGTAGCAGGGAATTTTGAAAACATCAAAGCGGCGTGCGAGCGACTCGCTAATGCTAACATTTTGGTGTCGTTATTTATTGATGCAGACAAAGCGCAAATTGACGCGGCCGCAGCATGTAACGCCCCTTACATCGAAATTCATACAGGCCAATATGCAGAAGCCACCAGCGAAGAAGAACAGCATAAAGAGCTAGCGCGTTTAGTTGAAGGTATCGAGTATGCCAATAGCTTAGGGCTTAAAGTGAATGCAGGTCACGGCTTGCACTATCACAATGTTAAGCCTATTGCGGCTATCCCTCAGTTAATCGAACTTAATATTGGCCACGCTATCATTGCTCGCGCCGCGTTTGATGGCCTTCATACGGCTGTAGCTGATATGCGTAAACTTATGCTAGAAGCACGAGCGGGCATTTAACCTTAGATTCAAAAGGGTGTAGATAACGTGGCGATTGCAGGGCTAGGTACTGACATTGTAGAGATAGCGCGACTTGGTAAAGGCGATGGCGCTAATGAACGCTTAGCCAAGCGAGTACTTACGCCTGCCGAGTGGCAGCAGTTCAGCGAACACGGTACACCAGTTCGCTTCTTAGCCAAACGTTTTGCCGCCAAGGAAGCGGCAGTGAAGGCCCTTGGTACAGGGATTGGAAACGGGATCAGCTGGCAGCATATAGAAGTGCGCAATAACGATTTAGGTGCGCCAGAGCTTCATTTTTCTGGCGAGTTTGCCGCAATGTGCAAAAACCGAGGTATCACGCGAAGCGTGGTCAGTATTTCAGATGAGCAGCATTATGCTGTCGCCACCGTTATACTAGAGACTGAATAGAGCAACTGCCCCTAACCCACTTAGGCAACTTCTATTTGGTGAGCGCGCGCAAAAACCTCTACTAACATCAAACGACGTAAAGCAAGTAACCGGAGTCACACTTGGCAAACCTTTTTAAACAATCTCGTAGCAAGCAAAAAGGCAAAACGTCGCTTACTGAGCGTGGCGCTTCAAAAAAAGGGAATGCCAGAGCCAACGCGCAGGTCGCAGGACTTCGATTTGGGAAAAGCAAAAAAGCAGCGGATACCAGTGAATGTCAAAAGCCTAACACGGTCACCATTGAAGATTTGGACTGGATGGGCAATGGCGTAGTGCGCGGCAATCCGATGGTATTTGTTGAAGGTGCCCTTGTCGGGGAAACCTGCGACATAGAGGTGCTATCTAGCAAAAAGAAAGTCATTAACGCCAGGGCGACAAACATTCACTCGCCAAGTGATGCAAGACAAGCGCCTTTTTGCCCTGTGTTTGATGCATGTGGTGGGTGTCAGCTACAGCACATAAAGCCTGACGCTGCCCTTGAGCAACGTGACCGTGCTCTTAAAGTGATGATGGAACGCCAGCTTTCAATGAAGCCAAATGTTTGGCAAGCACCTTTAGCAGGGCCTCGCCCTCAATATCGCAGGAAAGCAAGACTGGCTATAGATGCCCGCAACCCCAATCAAATTAAGTTGGGCTTTCGTGAAGCAAATAGCAGTAACGTTATCAATGTAGAAACCTGCCCAATACTGGTCGACCCGCTATCTAAACTTATTGGCCCTTTACGAGATGCGCTTACAGGGTTCGAGTCAGCGCGTCATATTGGGCATATCAGCCTTATTGCAGGCGACAACACCTCACATCTTGTTATTAAACACACCAAAGCCCTTGAAGCTGAGCTTATTGATGCAGTGAGCGAATTGATGAACACGAGTTCATCAGTTGGTGTCTGCGGTATTGAATTAAAGCTTGAAAATAAGCAGGGGCAAATTCGCAGTGTGGGCCGTGGTATTGATATGGTGATGAACACGGTAAATGGCTGCTCAATTTCACCTAGTGCTAACGACTTTATTCAAATTAATAAAGTGGTTAACGAAAAAATGGTTAATCAGGCAATAGGTTGGCTAAACCCAAAGCCCAGCGAACGTATCGCTGATTGGTTTAGCGGGCTGGGCAATTTTACTTTACCTATTGCTAAGTTAGGTGCAAAGGTTCAGGCGGTAGAAGGTGTGGCAGAGATGGTGCGCCGCGCCAAAGACAATGCACAGCAACAGGGCATTGAAAATGTAGAGTGGCTGCATTTAGATTTGGCTGATAAGACCAACGTCGAGGCTTCATTACAGCTGGGCTTTGATAAGGTACTACTCGACCCCTCAAGAGAAGGGGCGTTGACCGTTTGTCATGCGCTTGTAAAAGCACTACCAAAAACGATAGTGTATGTTTCTTGCAACCCAAGTACGTTTTCTAGAGACGCGAAGGTGTTGATAGAGGGAGGTTATGAAATGGAAAAAGCGGGCGTAGCAGAAATGTTCCCCTTCACCCATCACATGGAAATGATGGCCTTGTTTACGCGAAAGCAGCAGTAACGAGTAAAGGATATGGTATCGACAAGAAAGGTCCACCAAGCCGACCGACCACCCTTTGAAGCGTGGTTAGATAGCCTTGAGTTAAGTGCAGAAACAAAAGAAAAACTAAGTGCAGTGTCATCTATTCCCGAGCGACTGTTGGTTGGTCAGGAAATGGTTGAGATTTTGTGTCAGCTCAATATGGATGACGCAACGCTTCAGGCAGCCTTGGTTTTTCCATATTGCGAACAGCACGCCTTAAGTGAAGACGATATTTATGAAGAATTCGGCGGGGAAATACGCGACCTGATCGTTGGCGTGCGCCGAATGGATGCCATCAAGTCGTTACATGCGCGTAAAGTAAAAGGCTCTGGCTTTGCAGAAAAGTCGGACGAACAGCACATAGACAGTATTCGTCGTATGCTGCTGGCGATGGTAGAAGACGTGCGTGCCGTTGTGATCAAAATGGCAGAACGCATTTGTGCATTGCAACAAGTTAAAAAAGCCGACGAAGAAACCCGCGTTATGGTGGCCCGCGAATGCGCTAGCATCTATGCGCCATTGGCAAACCGTTTGGGCATTGGTCAATTAAAGTGGGAGCTTGAAGACCTTGCGTTTCGCTATCTACACCCCATCACCTACAAGCAAATAGCTCATCAGCTTGACGGCAAGCGCCGAGAGCGTGCCGAGTACATAGAAACCATAGTAGGCGACTTGCAAGGCTTGCTTGATAGCGAAGAAATTCGCGCAGAGGTTTACGGCCGTCCTAAGCATATATTCAGCATTTGGAAAAAAATGCAGAAAAAGCGCCTTACGTTTGAGCAGCTTTTTGATATTCGTGCGGTGCGTATTATTGCCGAGCGACTTCAAGACTGTTACGCCGCGCTTGGTACGGTTCACGCCAGCTATAAGCACCTACCGAACGAATTCGACGACTACATTGCAACCCCAAAACCTAATGGTTACCAGTCTATTCACACGGTTATCGTGGGGCCTGAAGGGAAGTCGGTAGAGATTCAAATTCGCACGCAGAAAATGCATCAGGATGCAGAATTGGGTGTGGCTGCTCACTGGAAATATAAAGAGGGCAGTACGGGCAAGCAGTCAGGCTATGACGAGCGTATAAACTGGCTTCGTCGCATATTAGCGTGGCAAGAGGAAGTGGCCGAATCTGGCGATTTAGTTGAAGAACTTCGCAGCCAGGTGTTTGACGATAGGGTGTATGTGTTCACACCAAAAGGCGATGTTATTGACCTTCCCCAAGGCGCTACGCCGCTTGATTTTGCTTACTATATTCACAGTAATGTGGGACATCGCTGTATTGGCGCAAAAGTGAATGGGCGAATAGTCCCTTTCACTTATTTACTGCAAAGTGGCGACCAGATAGAAGTACTTACCGGAAAAGAGCCAAACCCAAGTCGCGACTGGATGCACCCAGGTCTTGGCTATGTGCATTCATCACGGGCGCGTGCCACTATCCATTCCTTCTTTAAAAAGCAGGACAGAGACAAAAACCTTGCTGCCGGTAAAGAGCTGCTAGAACGCGAACTTCAGCGTGCCCACTTACCTGCCAAAGTACCTAATGAAGCATTTGAGAAGTTTAACTTACAAACCCTCGATGACTTGTACACTGCGGTAGGTGCCGGTGATGTACGCGTTATGCAGGTGATTAACTTTATTCATCACTTGCAGGAGCCCCCAGCCCCAGAACCCGAAATTAGTCCTAAGGTTAAAACGCGCAAAACTGCGGCCGGGACGGGCAAAAAAGATGCAGTGGTGGTGCAGGGCGTGGGTCACTTAATGAGCCAGCTGGCGAACTGCTGTAAGCCGGTTCCCGGCGAAGCGATTTTAGGCTATATCACACAAGGCCGTGGTGTAAGCGTTCATAAAGAAAACTGCGACCAGCTGCAACACTTGTTGTCACAGCACCCTGAGCGTCAGATAGAAGTGAATTGGTCACAAGAGCTTAAAGTAGGTTTTGAGACGGGTATTGATATATTTTGTCACGATAGAACTGGCCTGTTGCGCGATATTACTACGGTATTGGCGAATGAAAACGTGCCTCTTCTAGGCGTGAACAGCCTAAGTGATAAAAATAGACAGACGGCGCTTATCACTATTTCGATAGAGGTGCACGATCTCGATACGGTGTCTAAAGTGTTAACCCGATTGCGACAGCTTAAAGGCGTGACCGATGCAAAACGCAAACAAAGCTAAGCTTAGCGAAATGCAGCGGCTGCTTAAAATTATGGCGCAGCTGCGCGACCCGCAATCTGGGTGCCCGTGGGATGTAAAACAAACCATGGAAAGCCTAATTCGCTACACCATAGAAGAAGCCTACGAAGTGGCCGATGCTATTGCCAATGGTGATATGCACGACATTAAAGATGAGTTGGGTGATTTGCTGTTTCAAGTGGTGTTCTACGCACAGATAGCCAGTGAATCGCGTGCATTTTCTTTTGACGATGTGGCGAAAAGCATTAGTGATAAGCTTGTGCGTCGCCACCCTCATGTGTTTGCGAACGCGCTTGCATCTGAGGGCGTTGGTGACACAAATGAAAACGTCAAGGTCGAACGTACCCTATTGAGTGACAGTGCTTTAAACGCGCAGTGGGATGCTATCAAAGCCCAGGAAAAGCAGCTTAAAAAGCAGCGTTTAAAGCAAGACAACGAAGCAATAGAAAACAGTATTCTAGATAATGTGCCTAAAGGTATGCCGGCACTTATGTACGCGCAAAAGCTGCAGAAAGCCTGTGCAAAGGTAGGATTTGATTGGCCTGATGCCGTACCTGTCATAGATAAAGTGCGTGAGGAAGTGGAAGAGATTCAGCAAGAGCTGGATTTCAAACAGCGAGCACAGGGGGCTTTGAATACTGGTGTTTCGCCTTTAAACAGTGGCGTGCCCGACAACCAACAAGCCATTGAAGAAGAGATTGGCGATGCGCTTTTTGCCATGGTTAATCTGGCAAGACATTGCAAGGTAGATGCTGAAACCGCACTTAGAAACGCCAGTAACAAGTTTGCCAACCGTTTTAAAGGCGTAGAGCGCTTAGCGGCTGAACAGGGCGACAAGCTCGACGCATTGACGCTTGATGAAATGGAAGCGCTGTGGCAGCAGGTCAAGCAGTCGTCTAACACTAAGTAATTATACGTCGCAGCATACTAAAAGCGCTGCTTAGACTGATAACGTGAATGCCGTGCTGGTGCTGAGGTATGTGAGTCTTCAGTTTGGACGAATTACAAATACCGCTGCAGCCAAAAGACAAAATAGACTAGTGCCAGAAGTAAGATGGGCAGCGTTCGCTTTTGTGTTTTGGTTAGAGCAGAGGATTTCGTACGCTTCCAAGTCATCATCACCCCCGTTGCAGAAAGCGTTGTTAAACCAACACCAAATACAAACCAAATTAACTTAGTCAAAAGCCCACCGAAGTATCCAAAGTGCAGTGGGTCTGCGTATTCATTGAGGTAGTTAGTCCAGGCCATACTTTTGGGCTCTTGTACGCCAACAATACGCTGATTGGTTATATCAATATCTACTTTATGCGCGCGCTCACGTAGTAAAGGGTTATTGCCTATACCTGTGAATCGCAGTGCTGCTGTTTCTGAGGTAGGAAATAGTACACCGGTGATCTGCCAGTCCTCAATGGCTTGCGAAGCCTTCTGAAACGCACTGGAAAACTGCGTGATTGATACAGGGTTAACTTGCTCATAATTTGAAATGACGGTGGCCTTAGGTGGGCGAGGTTCAAATCGATTACCTGCAACTGCAGCACCGAATTCAAATAAATACCACCAACTGGTTATAACAATGACAATGAAAAACCAGAGGCTCCACAGCCCAAGCAGTTTATGAAGGTCGCTCAGTAGTATTCTTGGGCCTTGGTTTAGGCGGAGACGGGTAATGGCGGTTTTCCAGTTTCGGGTTGTTTTTAGGCCCGTATACAGCGAGATAGCAAGAATGAATGCGAAAAAGGTAACCGTTGGTAAGCCAAGATAATTAGGCATAAACAGATAGCGGTGAAAGTCTCGAAAGAACCGCTGAATCGTTAAAATAGGAATATCACCTGTCACTTCATAGGTGTACTGATCCACGTGGATAAAGCGGTCATGACCATCGGGGAATTCTGCTCTGACACGGTAAGTGAAATTATCATGTCCCATGGTCGAGATGGATTTTATCTTTGCTTGTTCTGCATAGTTAAGCGTAGCCTCATAGATACTGTTCCACTTAACAATTTCATCATCGACGCTGTCTAGGCTGCTAGGAGGCGTATTAAACGTGCGCATTTCCTCAAACACAAGCCAATCAATTTCATTGGATACCGTAGCAATAGTGCCCGTTGGAACAATAATAAAAAGCACAAGTGAGAGCTGAAAACCTACCCACGCGTGCAAGTTGTATAACTTCTTTAGGTACTTTCTTTGCGCGGTTTTATCGTTTGTCATGAAATACTTGTGTAAGGTAAAAGACAATCCCTGCATGGTGCAGGGAACATAGTAAAAAGCATGGCGTATAATTGAAAGAAAGAAGGGCTAAGCGCAAGAATTTAACTTAAAAGCGCTACTTATAAACAGAACTCTAAGCAGAATTCATGCGCATAGCCAATCCCGAATTTTAAAAAACGCAGTGTTTACCACTTGTAGGTGAATTCTACAAAACCGTTCCTTGGGTTTCCGGGGAAGTGACCTGTGCGCTCAATAAAGCCTGATTCGGCATACTCTTTATCAAATAGGTTATCTATTCTAAATAGTACGCTGTAGTTGTCTACTTCCCAAGTTATCGACGCATCTGCAATGAAATATGACTTCACGTTCTGACCAGACAGGCTCAGTTGGTCGTCAACATAGTTTCCACCAAAGGCAAAGGCAAGATCCCACTCAGGTATTTGGTAACGCGTCCAGAAACCAAATTGATTCTGAGGCGCATTAGCGAAGCGGTCGCCGACACTATTGCTAATACCGCCACCGCCATTATCTGCAGTGATTCTTGCGTCGTTGTAGCCGTAAGCTACGCTCAAGATCCAATTTGGCGTTATGTCAGTGATAACCTCAACTTCGAATCCGTCACTGGTCACCTCACCCACGGGCGCGACATTATCAATGCCATCGCCTTCAGGGTCTTCGCCAGTAGACTGAAGGAGGTTTTGCCTAGTGATTTGATACACGGCCAATCGCAGTAAGGTGGTTTCATCGAACAGCTCTGCATTCACACCACCTTCAATAATATCTCCGGTCGTTGGTTCAAACGGTCCACCCGCCTGAACTTGCTGATTACTTACCGACTGTGGTTCGTATGAATCTGCCCATTGACCATAAAGTGAAATATTAGCGCTAATTTTATAAATACCACCAACCCTGAAGCTTACGTTTGAATCGTCGAAAATGGCACTAGACGTTTCATCTTCAAACTGGTCGTAGCGCAAACCAGCAACAAAGGTAAACTGCTCCCAAGCGAGTTCATTCAGTACGTAGGCACCGTTTCGCGTTTGCTCGGTTGTGCTCAATGGTCTGAATTGTACATTGTAGTTTTCAGACTGCGTTATACCGTAGTTAGGGTTAGTAAGCGTTAGTGGAATGATATCTGATTCAAGTGAAGTCCCGCTTAGATAACGAAGAACGAAATCCTGCTGAAAAGCCGCAGCACCTAAAAGCGCGTCCTCTTTTCCTTTATAAAGGTCAATGCCGAACGCCGTTCTATGGTCTGCACCCAACCACTCACCTGAATATACAAAGTTGGCGCCAAAGCTAAGTTGCTCTTGTTCGCGTAACTGATCTCTAAATTCACGGCCGACAAGGTCTATGTTCCCATCCCCATCGCTATCAATAAGAGCACGTGGCTCATGGTAGTTCTGCTCTTGTTCATTATCTATGTAGCGCAAACGTGTATTGTAGCTTACTGCATCGTTAAGCTGTCCTTCTAGAGAGAGCTGAACAGAGTCAGAGCGCAAATTTAGGAAGTCACTGGCTTCATTATGATTCCAGTCTGGATTTGTGAGAAAGTTACCGCTGTCGTCGACGGGCACTCCGCGCAGTCGATTAGCGCCCAAATCCTGTGAGTAATGAGTGTACTGAAGCGTTAGTAGGTGGCCTTGAAGGTCGTATGTATAGCCAGAATCGAAGATAAATACTTCACTGTCGCTGTTGTCTCGATAAGTATCTTGCTGCTCATAAAAAACACCTGCACGGGCGTTTTGGTCGTCATTAATTGCCCCATTTATTTCTGCTGAGCCTCCAAAGCGAGCATGCGAACCAGCAATTATTCTAGCGTTGGCGTCGAATTCTGACGTAGGTTTTTTTGTGACGTAGTTGAACAAGCCACCTGGCGCTCCCGGCCCATAGAGCATTCCGGCAGGGCCCTTTAAAAAGTCTACGCGCTCGATATTAAATAGTTGAGGTACGTTAAAACCTACATAAGGGTCTCCGCGTAAGCCATCGAAGAAGATTTCCTCTTGTCTGAAACCCCTGGCGGTTACACCGGCATAGCTAAATTGGCTAACACCAGCAATGTTACGATAAATATCTTTTGCATTGCGCGCACCCTGATCGCGTATCAAGCTTTCGTTGATTGTAGTGATTTGTTGGGTCGAATTAAGTGGGTTAACACTTAACTTACCTGTAGATGAGTTACCATTGCGATATAGATTGATCGCTCTACTAGTCACTACCACACGCTCTACTTGGTCGGATTTCGCGGGTAATATTTCACGTGTATCCGAAGAGGTTTCAATGTCTTGTGATAAAGCAGGGGAGGTCAACGAAGCAGCTATTAACGCGGCTAAATATTTCATTGCAAAAAAATCCAAGTGTTGTGTGATAAAAGGAGCGTGATGAAAAGCCAATACTTTAGTATAAATGATAACAGTTTTTATTATCGTTTATCTATAGTTGTATGCCATTTGTCGTGTTGTAATCAATATCAGTAAGCGAGAGTTATGGTGTGCAGCAACGTAGATGGATAGGTGTCAATTCGCATCAAAGTAAATTAGACCAATGTAGATGGAAACTTCATTATTTTGGCGTATGGTTATAGAGTAGGTTTGATTTACGACAAAGCAATGTAGATCCACTTTATCTAATATCTGAGTATAAATTTGGCATATTGGAAGGGTGTGTCGCTGGTGTTAAGTCATGACACTTACCAAGGAGTTGGACTGGATTGGGCGTTACTATTTCATGAAAAAAGTACTGTATTTATCACTCGGGTTGTTTTTTACCCTTCTAGGTATTATTGGCGCATTCTTGCCGGTAATGCCAACAACTGTTTTTTTGATAGGTGCGCTTTTTTGTTTTACTCAATCTTCACCGCGCCTTGAAAACTGGTTACTTCAACACCCTAAATATGGCCCCAGTCTTGTTGCGTGGCGAAAACATGGTGCAATTTCGAAAAAAGTGAAATGCATAGCGTGCTGCAGTATGTTGGTGAGCTTTATTCTGGTTTGCCTGTTCGCATCAATGCCTATTCCAGCGTACATAGGCATAGGTCTATTCATGGGAATAGGCGCGTACTTTGTTGTTACGCGCCCCAACGTTCCTGCTGTTTAGCGCCTTTAACGGTTCCTACCTAGTCGCTCGTGACTGCTTACCCATTCATCCGCTACAACAGCAGAACCCAGAGACAGATCGCCACATAGCACCGTCGCGGCAACAATTTCCGCAAACTTGTTAACGCTACCTCTTTCTGTGCACCCAAGTACGCTTAAACATTCATTTTGTGTAGCCAGACCCGTTCCACCTCCATAGGTAGCAACGATGAGCGATGGAATAGTAACAGAGAAGTAATAGTCACCATTTGGCATAATTTCAGCGTAGGTAAACCCCGCCGACGACTCAGCCACATTAGCGACATCTTGCCCGCAAGCGATGAACATGGCGGTAATGCCGTTAGCGAAATGCGCACCATTGTTAACGCTGCCTGCCATCAATGCGCCCATATTTGAATATTGGCGCTGTTTAAACAAAGCCTCTGGCGGGCAATGCATAATCTCCGTCATAAGTTGTTTTGGCAAGGTGATTTCTGCTACAACGCGCTTTCCGCGGGTATGCAGCGAGTTTAAGTGCGAGTGCTTTTTATCGGTATCAAGGTTTGCTGCCAACACAAAGTGTTCAATAGGGCCCGAGTAGTTTGCCTGTATCCACTCGCAGCCTGCTTTGGTAGCTTTGCTTACCATGTTTTGCCCAGCTGCATCACCGCAGGTGAAGTTGAACCTAAGCCAACGAAGCTTAGAGGCAGCATATTGTTCAATATCCCTCAGCTTGCCCACGCTGGTGGTACTATCACAGGCTTGTTTAATGGCTTCAAAGTTTTGCTCGACCCACCTGCCAAATGCGAGTGCTTCACGTGCATCGGAAAACGCGAACATAGGCGCTCGCTGCATAGCATCGTCAATAACGGTGGTCGTTATACCGCCTGCTTCTCTTGTTAGACGCATGCCTCTGCTGTAGCTGGCTGTTAGTGTACCCTCTGTTGTGGCCATTGGAACGTAGAACTCGCCTTTGGCGTGCTCTCCGTTCACTAGCATCGGGCCTGCGAAGCCAATAGGTACCTGTGCAACACCGGCGAAGTTTTCTATGTTTCCCGACAATGTTTCAGGCGGGATAGAATAGTGTCCTAAGTGATTTAGCTGGGTGCCGGTTTCGCGCGCAATAAACTCGCGGCGTGTTCGGCTCATCTCTTGGGTATAGTCGTTGTCTGAGGAACGTGGGATTTTAGGCATTGGGCCACTCCTTTTTTCTTTCATAATAGGAGTGCTGATACCGAATGAGAACTGTTTACAATTTATACATGAGGATAAGTGCCACCTATGTATGCGCTTTTTATGTAGAAAGGCGTTAAATTCACCTTTCTACACGCAAAAAGCGGGGGGGTTGCTTATTTCGAACTCATAAGCGACGCGCAATAGCCCCGCATAAAGCAAATGATACTATGCTTTTTTATCCAATTTTGCCTGAAGTATAGCAATCTCTTCTCTACGTTTTTTATCGGCTAGAGGGCGGTTGGCTTTTTCAGGCGCGTTTTGAGCACGGATTAAGAACCCTTGGGCTTCTTCGTATTCACCATCGTCGAAAAGAAACTCAGCATAAAAGAAGTTTTGGTCCATACCTTCTGGGTTAATTTCTAATGCACGCTTAAATAATTGTTTTGCCTTCTTATCGCTTCCAAAGCTAACTGGCCAGCTTGGTACTTTATGATAAAGTGCCGCTAATACAGTGAGTGCCGTCCCCTCTAATACCGCTTCCTCTTTTTCAATGGCACGTTCTAAATTTTCCTTCGCACTTTCAGCAAAGTCCAGGGCACCTAAACCGCCTTTCGCACTTGCAGTACTTGATTGAGAGATAGCTAGCCAGGTCAGTGCTTCAGCGCTATTTTCTGATTGCTCGACTAACACTTTCGCCTGCGCAATCAGTGCAGAAAATGCCTCTAATTGGGCTTCACCTTCAAGCTCATAGTTCGTTTTTGCCCACGCGTGTTGTAACGGTAGTAAATCAGGGGTGCTTGCATGAACCCTAGATATCGACAACGTAGTAATAAGGATAAAGAGAAAAGGAGAGAAGAAATTCTTTTTCTGCATGAAAAGTCGCCTTTATAAGATAGAGGTAGTTAGGAATAAACGAGATAACTCGACGAAATTGTGAGTAATTTATGAATTATCGTTGAATCGGCGGCTAATCTAACGGTATTTGCAGCGAAAATCTAATACTTGTTGAAAATGGAAAGGCAATAGGAGCATTGCCTTTCCCTGTATACTTTTGGGGTGACTAACTTTTTCTCGCTATTTTCGCTTCCAATAAAGCGATCTCTCTTTTGCGACCTGAATCTGCAATAGGGCGATCTGCGCGCGCTGGGGCGTCGAGCGCTTTCTTGGCAAACTTGAGCGCTTGCTCGTATTTACCATTATCGAACAAGTACTCGGCGTAGAAATAGTTGGGGTCTATCCCGTCAGGGTTTATTTCAAGTGCATGCTTCAGCAATTTCTCAGCTTTTTTGTCGTTACCAAAGCTAATAGGCCAACCCGGAAGCTTATGGTACAGCACGCCTAGACTGGTCATCGCTGAGCCCGAGAGTGCATTTTCATCTAGTTGCATTGCATGTTCGAAGCTCTTACGCGCATCCTTTGCGTAGTCCAGAGCACCAAGTCCCCCCTTGGCACCGGCTGTACTGGATTGAATTATGCCTTGCCAAATCAATAGCTCAGGGTTATTGGGTTCTGCCTTTACGAAAGATTTAGCGGTATTAATAAGGGCGACGAATGCTTTTTCCTTTTCTGCATCATCAAGTTCATAGTTAATATGTGCCCACTGATGCTGAAGTGTCTTTAAAGGGCTGGTTGCTGTTTCGCTTAAGGCTGATGTCGGCGCTGTACTTTCTGTGACTTCGTTAGCTTGAGCCAAAGCAGTATTACTTAATGCCAAACCGAGTCCCAGAATTGCTGTGGCGCTAAGCGTGGTTAATTTCTTCATAATAATGTCCTCGTGTTAAACCAGCTTGTTACCCAGGCGGGTATCGTTTTGAGCGCTGGTCTGTTTGTCTTGTGATTTCGTTTTTTGAAAGGCATAGCGTTTAATTGTTGGAAGTTTCTTTGCCAACGCATTGTCAACAACACTGGGAACTAGCGCGTTAAGCTTGGCAAAAAAGCGTTCAGCATGTCCTAGCGCGACCCTTGGCAAATTGTTTTCTAACTGTTTAATGAATGCTTGTGCTACTGCATCAGGCTCGTCTGTCTGGTTGCCCAATGCCTCATTTAGCGCATTAGCGCGATCGTCATTTATATCGGTACGCGTTGCGCGTGGCGCTAGATAGTGAAATTTAATTTTGCTATCGCTGAATTCTCTGTGCATCGCTTCCGTCCAGCCTTTCAAAGCGAATTTAGTTGCGCAGTAGGTTCCGTGCGCAGCAAAACCTATGCTTCCAAAAGCTGAGCCTACATTCACGACATGCGCAGACGGTCTACGTTCGAGTAACGGCAGTAGGCGTTGGGTTAGTAGCATCGGAGCCAGCATATTTGTCGACACAATTGACTCGACTGGGGTGCCCTCAAACTCGCCCACATAGGTAATGCCAGCATTGTTAACCAGAATACTTAAAGGAAGTCGTTGGCAGGCACTTACTACTCTATCTTTGCCTTCATCTGACGTAATGTCAGCCACAATGGCAGTATGATGAAGGGTTAAATTTTGTTGCAGCTGTTCGAGCTTCGCCTTACTTCTGCCAGTTAGGATAATGTGCGCGCCTTTTTCATCAAGCGCCTTGGCTATTGCTTGACCAATACCGCCAGTTGCACCTGTAAGAAGTACCACTTGATTACGCCACTGAATATTCATTGTAGTTACCTTAACGTGTTATCAATTTACCTCGGGGGATAAGCACCAGAGGTAAACCCTTGAATTCAAGCAACCTGTTCCAGACCGTGTTCAGGTGTTAATTCGCGAAAGATATCTCCGTATAAGCGATAAAACATGTTCGCGCTGTGAATGATCATTTGCTGCTCTTTGGGGTCAGTAATTTTGTTCATAAGCCCTTCAAAGAAAACAATGTGCTCTTGGTCTAGCGCACCGTGAGAGGTAAGGTATTTAAACGCTGATTTAGGCAGAGATAACTTGTCTTTGATTTGTTTTGCAGCCGCGTCGGCAAGCGCAATACTTGTACCCTCTAAAACGAATACCATGCCGAAGAAATACAGTGGGCTTTTGCGTGCTATTGCATCAAAAGCATAGGCAACCATTAATTCGGTGGCGGGTGCAGGCTGACTTATCCTCGCCTGTTCTTTATCAACGCCACAGGCTGCAAGGTCGTTAAGGATCCACTCTTGGTGACCCATTTCTTCTTCAATGTATTCACCAATTGCTTCTCTTAGCCATTCCTTATCTTCGTTGAGTTTGGCACCTGTAGCCATAAGCAGGGGAACAGTAAACTTAACGTGATGATAAGCCTGTTGAAGAAAGGCAATATAGTCGTTCAGATTAAAATCACCGTTAAAGCAGCGTTGTATAATCGGCGCCTGTAAGAATGACTGTCTGGCATGTTCGGTGTTGCTTTGAAGTTGCTGATAGAAATTCATAAATTATTCCTTGATAACAAATTGAGAAGAAAATGCTGTTGTACTTTGAACGCTGTATTGGTGTTGGTCTTGGCTCTGGTAGAGCATGTCTAAGTCAGTCGCGTAGCGGGTAATTATTGCGTCACGTTTCAGTTTTCCCGTTGGGGTAAGCAGTTGGTTTTCTGGCGTGCAAAGACCGATGGTGGCGAAATTAACAACTTGCGCATAGTCAGGTAACTGCTTATTGATAAGCGCCACGGCGCTTTGAATCTGTGTATTAGAAAGAGTATTGGAAGCGGGTACGAGGAGCGCGACACAGTAGGGTTTAGCTTCGCAATACACCAAAGCCTGCCTAAACAGTCCTGTTCCCAGCAATAAAGATTCAATCCACTCTGGCGATACGTTTCTACCAAAGCTGTTCACCATTATGTTTTTTATACGCCCATTCAGCGTAAGTGTGTTGTCAGAAAAGGCGCCTAAATCGCCGGTTCTGACCTGGGTCGGATAAAATGAGGAAGGTTGATTCAGATAGCCCAGAAAGTGGTTGCCTGTAACTACGATTTCACCCTCTTCGATGTGCAGTTGATTATGACCAAGCGTTTTTCCGGCACTGCCGATCGTATTGCAATTGGGCGTGTTCAATGTTGATACTGATACCGCTTCAGATAAGCCATAACCTTCAAATACTGGTAATCCCTTCGCTTGGGCTTGCGCCAGCAAAGTGGGCGCTACATGTGCACCGCCAACAGCAATGAACATTAGTGATGAAGGTGGTGTCCAGCCCTTATTACATGCCTGTACTAGCACCATTAGCAAGTCGGGCACCAAAATCACAGACGATGGTTGAACGCGGTCTATCAGTGACAGCAGTGCGTTTGGATTAACGAGTTTGCTTCCTTGAAATCCGCGCTCAGATGCTGTGGCTAAATAAACTGTGCCGCCGTGGTACAGAGGGGCGTAAACACCTGCAATATTTTCAAGTAGGGTAGACAATGGCAGTAAACACAGGTGGTTCACTATTTCTGGTTGAACAGCGCGCTCAATAGAATGGGCAACTTTCCATTGCGATTCAGTTGACAGGCACACGCCTTTCGGTGAGCCCGTAGAGCCAGAAGTAAAGGTTATTTTGTTAGTACCTACAGGTGTGTATACACGAGAGTCATGTTTGAGTGGATGAGCGACAATGTCGTGTTCGCTATCAATAACAGTCGGTGACTCACTCCATTCACTTAGTTCACCACCGCGATTGGTCAATAAAAAGTGACACTGGCTCTCATTTAATACATGTTCTTGTTGGGAAGCGGTAAAAAATAGCGGAACGGGGATACAGCAGACGTTAGCCTGTTGGCAGGCTAAATCAGCAATCACCCATGCAAAGCTATTGTCGAAGGCAATGCCCACCCTCTCGGCATTGTGGTTTGTTATCCAGCTTGCGAGGTTCTCGACAGCGCTCAAAAGGGTGCGGTAAGTCATTGAACCGTCTTTGTATTTCAGCGCAACGTCATCGTCGTGCCCGTTTATATACTGATTAAGCAACATACGCTGTTTCCTTTTTTGTGCAGATATTTTGCGTTAACGCATCCACATTTGCGGAAATAAGCTCAATTGCACGTTGGTAATGAGCATTAAGTTCAGGGCAGCCAATAATGTGTTGGGTTACGTGATGTAGCGACAGGGCAGTAACCTGAGGAGCGGTGTCATAATAGGTGCCCCAGTCATCGCTATTCCCTTGAAGTTTTGACACATCGGCTTTAACAAGGGGGTGGAGTTGAATACCCGCGCCCATGAGTAAAGAGGTAAGCTGTGAGGTCGCACTGAAAACCAGATATTTGCTACCACATCGTTTTAAAACGAAGAACAGGGCAAATAACAAGGGGAGGGTATAGCGCGATGCACTGCTAAAAAGGTTACCAACTTCAGCAATATGCGCTCTGTTTACGGTTATCCCTTGTAAGGTGAGGGCAGTTTCTACCGAAGTGTTAAGGTATTGCTCTATAAAAAGAGAATTATACTGACCATCATAGGTGGCAAATCTTGCGCCTGCGGTGGCTTTAACTCCCTTAGCATCAAGAGCAAACAGCATAGGCATAAAGGAAGTCACTCGCGCGTTGTAGCGAGCTTTAAAACCACTCGCTATAAACGCTTCAATACGGCGGCGGGCATTATGTCCATGTTTTGCCGCGATAAAGGTTATAGCGGGCTTTTCCTTTGAGACAATCGCAGATTGCTGACTAGCAACCTGGGTTGGAACAGAAGCTAAAACGTGACTCATAAACATGCTCATTGGTTTTGCGATGTTATGAGTATTTACGCGAGACCTTAAGAGAACCTTAAGTGGGAAAAACTTTTATAAATGTCAGCCCAAAATGTTAAGAACGCCCAAGCTAATTAATCGCTTGAGCCGTCATAGCTATTAAAAACTGGGCCGTTAGCCGGTAAATCACAGGTAGCGTTCGCAGCAGTGGCAGGAAGCAATAACCATTCGTCACGGTGGGCTACACCCAGTGAAGTGGCTTGCGATAAGTCTACACATTGAAATTTGTAGTCACTTGGAACTAACAAAAAACGTTGACGTATTAGCGGTCTAACCCGCTGGCCTGAAATCTTTGTCTGCTCGCGGGAAGGCTCGGAAGTATCGGTCAACCAAGCCCACGCTGTACCGTTTTCTACTTCTTTAGGGGTATGGTAACCAAAATGAGCCATTTCAAAGGGTGAATAAAGCAAATACTGTTCTTTAAAGCTGACTATCCCTACCTCGAAGGCAGTTGAATCCTTCGTCAACATATTACTTATTTGGCTTTCTGCATTTTGAAGGACTATACGGGGAGTACGGTAGTCGTTTAGCAGCCATGCACCGAATGTGGAAGGAATTACAGTTAAAATGAAAAGCCATGCCAGTAATTGGCGGGCGAGTAATTCTCCATCCCCTGCGTTGCGCTTTTTATTGTAAACATAGTAGACAATATGAGTACAAAGCCCAGCGAATCCGAGTACAAGTAATACTATGCTTAAACGAACAAGGGTTTCGCTGTCGCTGTCAAAGCGCGTCATCAGCTTAGCAGCGGTGGGCTCGTGAAAAAGCAGTGCTAAGCCAGCAATCAATAAAACGGCAGATATTAACGAAGTAACTGCGCGCGCAAAAAGCACCAACCCTCTTGATACAGTCGAATTCGCAAGTACCAGACCAGCAACCATACTCAACGCAGGCAGTGCCGGTAAAACATAAACACCACGTTTACCTGGGCTGATACTAAAGAAAATGACAACCAATATTACCCATATCAACAAGGGTGAGTAAGCGGGGTTGTGAGTAAGTACATTTTTTAACGACTTAGCTTTTGATACAAGTATGGCAATTGGAGTTATCCAAAATACAGGAATAACTTCAACAATATAGTAATACCAGGGCTCTATGTGGTGCCAGGCATTGGCATATCGCTCAGCCGTTTGTTTAAACAAAATGTTCGACAAGTATTGTTGTATTTGAGGCTCTTGTTTTACCAAACCAAGATAAAGCAGAGGTGCAAGCCACATCGCCACAACTGATAGCATGATTAAGGGGCCAAACAACATGCGCAATGACCACTTGCCGCGATGTGAGCCGCTGGTAAATGCGAAAAATGCAATGGGGATAAATAAAAGAACAGGTAAAAAGCCAACGCCTTTGGTTATGATCCCAAGCCCCATAAAGAACCATGCTGCAAAGTACCACCGCCAATTAACATGCACATAAAAGTGCTGAATGAGTCCGTAGACGCCAATCCAAATAAAGCAGGCGACAAGGGCATCTATTTGAGCGAATTTGGCTTGAATAAGGAACTGAGGGCTCAGTAGAAGTACGAGCATACTCAACATTGCCGCTTTTTCATTGGCAAGTCTTAGCGATAGCTTGTAGGTTAACCCCAAAGTGACAAGGCTTGCGATAGCGTTAGGCAGGAGCATAGCCACCTTCAGGCTACCCGTAATAAGGTAAAAGAAGGCAATACACCACATAAACACAGGGGGCTTGTCTGGATAAATTTCGCCACCGCGCATGGGCACAAGCCACTGTCCGCTGTTCACCATCTCTTTTGCGACCAATGCGAATCGGGGCTCATCGGGGGGCCAAGCATCTCTGAAACCCAGACCAACAAATATCAGAGCACAGGCAATAAAGAACAGGGTAGATGCATGGCTATTTAAATTAAGCATAAGCCTCACGACGGCTCACTCCTACGAGCAATGCCTGATAAGGATAGAAGTAGAAGAAGGCTAATGATTAAGCCACCAATTTGTAAAGGCTGTTCAAGGGAACTGACAAATCGAGAACCGCTTCCAAGCAAGGTAAACAAAAAAGTTTGAGGCGCAAAGCCGATTGCACTTGCAGCAATAAACGGGAAAAACGGAACGCTTAGCACACCTGCGACGGCGTTTGTGATTAGGTTGGAGCCAACAGGGAATAAACGAACAATTAGCACATTGCGAAAACTTCGCTTGGCCAGTTTGTTTTCAACAGGCTTTAATTTTGTACCTAAAAGACGGACGGCAAGTGAGCGCAGAGGGCCATTTGCTAATGCATAGGCTATGCATGCAGACAATACCGTTAGCAACAAAGCAATTAATCCTCCCTGCAATGCGCCAAAGCCCACTCCGCAAAAAAAACTGACAGCCTGACGGGGAAAACCCATGGTTAAAAGTACAACACAACCACTCAGTATCATGCACAGCGATTGCCAATTTAAATTTGAAATATAGGCATTCAACCAATCTGTATCATCACCGTGCTTCCATAGTTCACCAGTGACCTCAAGCGACACATAGCAGACAAGCGCGATGCTTGCTGCCCCGATGAAAAACTTTATGAATTTTTTGAGGCGGCGAAGATTAGTCTTCATGACCAATTCCGCTGGCAATGTGATTAAGCTTATTTCTGTACATTAGCCATCTGACGCCAAGCATATCGATGATTCCTGCCCAGCCACGATTCCACGCTGTGTAATTTGATTTACCTTCTAAGCGGGCGCGATGATTGACCGATACACATACCACTTCTCCTCCAAGCCTTTTAGTTAAAGCGGGAATATATCGGTGCATATGGTCGAAGTAGGGCAAAAGTAAAAAGGTACTTCTTGGGAGGAGTTTCAAGCCACAGCCCGTGTCTGGTGTGTCGTCCTGTAGGATCCACTGGCGAACACGATTGGCAACTTTAGACTGAAATCGCTTCCACGGGGTATCTTTTCGCTTTTGACGATGCCCGATAACGCAGAAGTGCGCTGCATTAGTCTCTTTAGCTGCGCGAATAAGTCGCGGTATATCAGCAGGATCGTTTTGCCCATCAGCATCAAGGGTGATGATCCACTTTCCTTTTGCCTGTAAAACGCCGTGAAAAACCGAAGTGCTTTGACCGCAGCTCATAGGGTGGACGATGACACGACAACTTACCGGCAAGGTGCTTGAAAGGTTATGCAGCAAGGCTAGGGAGTCGTCGCTGCTACCGTCATCAACAACAATAATTTCTGTCGTTGTACTTGGAACCACTTCTGCAATTTCTCGTAACAAAGCAGAAAGGTTTTTGGCTTCATTTTTAGCAGGTAAAACAACACTGACGTCAAACTGGTGCATAAGAATATTTGGTAAATCATCGAATGACGTGCACTTTAAATGTTGAACCTTAAGGAAAGCTTAAGTTAGGCGCTAAAGTACAAACTTGCATTAAAATTCGTATTCCAAGGACATGCGAAGTGTGTGATCTTTACTGTCACCATTTAGTCCAGCAATAAAGCCCAGTTCCCATTTTAACTGCTTCTGTCGGTCAAAGCGTTTTATACCCATGAATGCTGGACCAACCCCGATAAAATCCTCTGCTACATACACTTCCAATCCAGGTTGTACTTCAGGGATCCAGCGATACCTAAACTTGGCTTTAAATTCGCTTTCCCATTCATTCTCAACAGTTTGACCCCACTCGTACACCAAGCTAACGTTAGTTGTTAAACTGAATTGGCCAAATTCTTTTTCTGTTAGTATCCCCGCTTTAACTTCCCAGTCATCGGTATTGTGCTGCTTTTCCAGCTCAAACAGCGTTGCCCAGTCAGCCCAGTATCGCCCTTGTTCAGTCATCATCCAGCGTAACTCTACTTCGTAGCTTTCTAAGCCAAAATCTTCATTTTCATCCCGCGCACCGACAAGGTATGTCTCGAGGATCATAAACTCTGAAAGTGCATGGCCGAATGAGAAGCGTTGCATTAAAACATTGCCATCGTCATTTTGTCTTGAGGTAAGTCGCCACTCAAACTCACGTTCAAAGGGTAATACATAAGGGTGATAAACCTTATCTACGGTAAAATTATCTGCATAACCGTTACTTGAAAACACGGCGCATAATGCGATAGCAGTAAGGAGAAAACGTCTCACTGTGCGACCTCCTGAATTTCATCAGAGAATCTCTTTTTTGAAGAAAAGAAAGCAATTAAATTAGGCACGATAAGTGCGAAGAAAAACACCAATAAATAGCTCATCGAGGGCGTAGCCTCATAGCCAACAAGAGAATTCAGAAGATGACCATATTCGCTATTGTCACTAATTATTGTGCTGCTATCCCATAGCTGCCTTGGCGATGGGAAGGTGTCAGTTTGTTCCAATAGTAATGCGATATTAGCGGTTTGAGCTGCCACAAATGTGGTTGCAAAAAAGTATGTTGCTCGCTTGCTAACAAAATGGGTGAGCAAAATATTAAGTAGAATCGCGATGCTAATACTTATACCCAGACCAATGATAGTGCCCAAGAGCAATAACGTACTATCACTATTACGTGATAACTCGGAAACAAAATAAACTAAAAAGTGCAGCGAATTGGGTAAGCCAATACCTATTACTAGCAGGGTGAGGCCTAGACTGAACCTATTCGACATGCGTGACGGCAAAAGGACAACAAGGCACATACCCAACCACGCAATAAAAAACAGTATTGATTTGAGATACTCAAATCCGGCACCTTCTGATAGCTGCGATACCAGTCCTAGCTGGGGGTAGGTAAATACAGCGAGCAATACCAGCAGCAACACCCGCCACGCAACGGCAAGCGTAGACACACGCGGCAGCGCCAGCAATACACTAATGAGCAGGAATATGGGCAAGGTGTCACGCAAGAAGAGAACGACAGTATTAATTAGCATCCAGCGTGTCCTCTTTGCTTTTAACTACTACCTTTCCTACGGCGCTATTAGGATGAAACTCGCCAAAAAAAGGATACTCACCGGCTTTTAATGGGCCAATAAAGATGGTCCCTCGGCTTTTCGCAAATATCACTTTTTCTCTGTTCAAAGAAAAGCTATCTATTTCTTCGGGAGTATCATCGAAATTGACAAAGGTTAGCTTTACTTTTTGCCCTGCAGGCACAATCACTTCCTGAGGAAAGAATAAGTGCTCTTTAATTTCCACCACCACTTCAGGTAAGGCGAACGCAAGGGGCGTATAAAAAGCACAAAGGGCTGAAAAGCAGAATAAAGAAATCTTAGAGTATGTAGTCATTGGAAAATGCCACCCTAACTTCTAATCCCCCGAGCGAACTTTCATCTAAAGAGAGCTCAGCCCCGTGTAATACAACGATTTGTTCTACAATGGCTAGCCCCAAGCCGCTTCCCGAATGAGGCGAGCTGTTAGATGCTCTTTTGAACCGGTTTAGCACGACAGCGCGCTGGTCAGCAGGGATGCCTGGCCCAGAATCGCAGACGCTTAAAATAAGCTCGTCTTTCCGTCGTTCAATCTTAATAATTATTTGTGCACCGCTAGGAGAGTATTTACTCGCATTGCTCACTAAGTTCTGAAGCAAGGTGTAAAGGACAAATTGAGAACTTAGCAACCAAGCTTCTTCTCCTTCCAGTGCTATCTCTTGGTTTTTATTTTCAATAGCGCCGTATAGGTCACTAATCACCTCTTGCGCGACCACGTGCACATTTACAGGTTCTCGCTGTTCTGCAAACGTTTCTGGGCTGGTGCGAGTAAGCAAAAGGAATTGATTTACCGCGTGGATCATTCTATCAGTGTCTGCTTTGAGCGGAGCCAACACGTGACCTTTTTCACCTAACTCGTTCGCTATATTGTGAATGTTTATTTTCATCACGCTGAGCGGAGTTCTAAGCTCATGCGCCGCGTTTGATGCGAATTGCTGCTCTCGTTCGAATGCTGAATTCAGTCGCGTGAACATGGTGTTTAACGTAGTAACAACAGGGCTAAGTTCACTGGGCTCACGGGATAACGCAATGGTAGAAAAATCATTACCCTGTCGGCTGGCAAGGAGTTTTGATAGGTGTTTTAACGGCGATAGTCCCCAAGTAATGCCAAAAAAGAGAATGAATGCAAGAATAGGCACACTAATTATAAAAGGGGTGATGGCGGCTACAGTTAGCGAGTCAGTTAAAGTGAAGCGACTACTTACGGGTTGAGCTACCATATACCAGCTATCATTATTCGGGTTAAACCGGGTATGTACCCGCCAGCGTGTACCCAGTGCGTTTACTTCAGAAAAACCCTCGGAGAAGCTGGTTAATGGCGTGCTTAGCGCGTCAGTAGATGAGCTGGCCAGCTTACCTTGTTTCCATACCTGGAAGAAAAGTGTCTGTTGCTGTGTGCGGGTGCCGCTATCTACGTATGAGATTGCCCGGGATAGCTCAACTAACTCGTTATCTAACAAGGTATTCGATATACCCAGTGTTGCGCGGTAGCCTTTAAGTGCTGCACTAAATATCACTAAAACAAGCGCGCTGATCAGTGTAAGAATTAGAAAGCGGCGAATTGAAGACAATTCACTCCCCCGATTTTGAAATACAATAACCGACGCCTCGAATAGTCTTAATAAACTCAGGAGGCATTTTCTTACGCAAATTACTCACGTGTACTTCTATTGTGTTGCTTGCCACTTCCTCTCCCCACTCATAAAGTTTATTTTCCAGCTGATCTTTACTCAGTATGCGCCCTGCGTTTTCAATAAGCGCTTTTAGTAGCATGAGTTCACGTCGAGGTAAGTGAACGTTTTGATTGTCGATAGTAAGCGTATGATGGGCAGTATCAAGGCTGACATTCTTAACACTAACAATGGTGTGAGATGCTGTGCTCAGACGACGCTCAAGTACTCTAATCCTAGCTAACAGTTCTTCTATTTCAAACGGTTTAGGTAAGTAGTCGTCGGCGCCTGCATCTAAGCCAGAGATTTTGTCTAGTGTTTTATCCCGTGCAGTTAATATCAACACAGGAAGCGTTGCGTTTTTCTTTCGAATAGATTTTAGTACGTCGAGGCCATCAGTGTCGGGTAAACCCAAGTCAAGAATGACAATGTCACTTTGGCCCGCTCTAAGTGTTGCAAGAGCATCTGCGCCTGAATAAACACAGTCTACCGTGAAGTTGGCATTCTTTAGTGAAAGGGCGAGGGCGTCAGACAACGGCCTATCGTCCTCTACAAGCAGTACACGCATAAAAAACTCATTGATAAAAAAACAAATCAAAACACTAAACGAGAGACCTTAAGAAAACCTTAAGTGCTTGGTGTTTTACTCTGACATCTCTTTTTCGAGCGCGCGTATTGCTAAATCTTTGTATTTGTCCCACCGCGCGTAATCTAGTTTGTAAGGTATTGTTGGGTTGCCGAGCTCGTGAATTTTTCTACTTTCAGCATCGGCAAGCATTTCTGCTTTTCTGTGCCCTTCGAAGCTATCGAAGATACGTTCGAGTTCTCCATCATCTAGAATCCTGACAAGACCTAATCTCAATCTATTCGCGAGGGCAAGGTTATCCGGGCTAACAAAAAAGTACTCATAGTTGGGGTATTTTAATAGGTGGAACTGCTCTAAAGAGACATGCTTATCTTTGTGGCGTTCTAAATCGCGGTGTACTTCTATGATATTTCTGGGGAAAGCGTCAACTAGCCCCTTATCTACCATAGAGTACATAGAATGGAACCAAAGGCTCCAATCTTCACCACTTACGTTATAGCCATTTGCTTTAAGTACACTTAAATCTGGCCAGTCTGCGCCTTGAACCATGGTTGATTGCTTTAATGCTTCGCCGGTTTGTTGGGCAAAACTGGACTGCTCAGAAGGGTTAATCACCAATACGCGATAACCTGAATAACCTTTCAGCAGTGGTAACTTAATGGGCAGAAGACGCTGCTCTCGGTTACTGTTGGTGACACTCCACATTACATCCGCATCGCCTTTTAGCAAAGTAACAAGCTGACGACTCTGACTCATAGGATGGGGGTGAGGGGTTAAAGCAACATCACCGTATTCTGGTGTTGCTGCGATAACTGCACTGAGTACAGCTACGTGATAACTTCCATAATCATCATCGGCAAACGCACGTGTATATACTAACTCCTCAGCATTAACACTGGCCATAAGTAGCGTGTGTAGCATCATCATTGAAGCTACGAAGCGAGACATTTTCATTTTGTTTTTATAACGGTTCCAAATACAACGTTTTGACGTTACCTCAAATCGGTTTCTATGTCATCGGCAGATGATGGAATTTTATCCATATTTTTTGTTCTTAGGGGTTCGCATTTCCTTCAATTCCTGTATAATTCGCGCCCTGCCCAGTTACGCCCACCTTTGGGAAGGTGGAAGAATCAGCCGGCTCGAAGGGGTCATTGTGTTGATTTTAAGGTGATTTCTGGTGTTCAGAAATCAGTAACGACGATATTATTCGGGTGAATTTGAAAATGAAAACTTTTGTTGCTAAGCCAGAAACGGTACAACGTGACTGGTATGTGGTAGACGCCACAGACAAAACTCTAGGCCGTTTGGCTTCTGAAATCGCACTACGCCTTCGTGGTAAGCACAAGCCAGAGTACACACCTCACGTGGACACTGGTGATTACATCGTAGTAATCAATGCTGAGAAAGTTGCGGTAACAGGCCGTAAAGCGCAAGACAAAATGTACTATGCGCACTCTGGTTACCCAGGTGGTCTTAAAGAGACAAACTTTGAAAAACTAATTGCTCACAAGCCAGAAATGGTTATTGAAAAAGCAGTTAAAGGCATGTTGCCAAAAGGCCCTCTAGGTCGCGCAATGTTCCGTAAAATGAAAGTTTACGCAGGTGCAGAGCACAAGCACACCGCACAGCAACCACAAGTTTTGGACATTTAAGGAGCTATTAACATGGCAGATACTCAATACTACGGCACAGGCCGCCGCAAAAGTTCTACTGCTCGTGTGTTCCTACGTCCAGGCACAGGTAGCATTAAAGTAAACCAACGCGCTCTTGACGAGTACTTTGGTCGTGAAACAGAGTGCATGGTTGTTCGTCAGCCACTTGAACTTGTTGAAATGACTGAAAAGTTCGACGTATACATCACTGTTAAAGGTGGTGGTTCTAACGGTCAAGCGGGTGCAATCCGTCACGGTCTTACTCGTGCTCTTATGGAGTATGATGAAACACTACGTCCAGCACTTCGTAAAGCTGGCTTCGTTACTCGTGACGCACGTCGCGTTGAACGTAAGAAAGTTGGTCTACACAAAGCGCGTAAGCGTCCACAATTCTCAAAGCGTTAATTTTTACGTTTTTTGTATTTGCAAAAACCCGGCCTATGCCGGGTTCAGACTGTTGAAAAAGCCCTAGACGAAAGTCTGGGGCTTTGATCTAATAGGCATAGTGAAATTCGGAGTGT
>NZ_JANHZQ010000038.1:0-50726 GCF_041414725.1 Alteromonas sp. DY56-G5
GTCGTCGGCTGTATGCATATCAAAATCACTCGAATATGAATACCACTATTAGATCAAACTTTTAAGACAATTGGTATGAATGCGTAAATCTTATCGTAACTATTAGGGGCTCACAGGAAGCCCCTTAGTTACGCTTCTTTCTTTTCCACGTACCGCCATACATATAGTCATTGCTGGCCTTTGCTCGTTCCTGACAAGCTTTACATACTATACGCCACGAGTCTTCATCACCACATCGAATACGAAACTGTGTGTCGGCATTGATACCGCAGTTGTCACAGGGTTTTGGTAGCCGAACTCTGTCCTTTTTTCCCACTCTAAAAGCGTCTCTTTTTTTCAATTAATAAATTCTCTGATGCCTATTTTTTATCACAGGTCACTGCGCATAAGCTCGAAAACTTAAATCACTTTTGCGATTGCAACGGCAATAGAAGAGCCTTTTTCAACGGCTGCGCCCCATAATTTCATTAATAACGACGGCCTTTTCGTCATTAGGAGCAGCGCTTCATCTCTGTGATGTTGTTCATCTGCTTGGCATTGTCTAAACCGATTTATCACGTTTGAAGGGGGGATGGCTAACGCAGAAATGCGCTTACATTGTTCTTCGTAATGCGAATCTACGAACTGCTCTACTCGGTAAATGGTGTAGTAAAAGCAATTTATACCGCAAAGTCTTGGAATAAAGCCGGTGATAAACCCAGAAGCTATCCATAAAGGTAAAATAAAACTTCCCCTGAAAAGCGGCATTTCGTTTTCAAAGACGGCGAGGTGTCGTCTTTCCGTTTTAAGGTGCTCATGTATGAAGGGTTGTGCCTCGCTTTTTGTGCCAGAAAGATTAACCAGTTTTAAAACACATTCGGCGAATAGAGCACCACGGTATATCCAAACGGCTCCCGTCTCTCCCGCGTGGCTCGCACGTAGTTCTTTGTCTACTTGCTTAGCGTGATTATCTCCGAGTGTTTTTGCATAAAATGGCATGTCGTACCTCTGTAGCATTTTATAAACAAACGATCTGAAGGGGGGAATGGATGCTACCTAACGAATTTGTAATGCATATTCAAATATGCGCTATTTAGAAAGCTCTGGATGATAGTGTTCTATTTATAAACGAAAGCAGAGTATCGGAGGGTTGCTTGCTATGGTTGATAGGTACACAACATGTGTTGCTTGTAGGAGAGCATAAATGAAGGTATTCGGTGGCGTTGTCATTCTGGTTTTAGGGTATTTACTATTGTGGCCAGTTCCCATTGCGCCAATAGGCTGGCATGCACCGAGCAGTAGCGGATTTTCGGGGGAGTTTATTGAAAACAACCGTTTGGCGGGCCTTTCGTTTATTGAATTAGGCGAAGATAAAGGGCCGGAGGATTTTGCGATAAACGCTGCGGGAACTATTGCAACCGCCACTCATTCTGGTGCGGTATTACTCAAGAAAAAAGGTGAGGCAACATTTACACCGTGGATTAATACTGGCGGTCGCCCGCTCGGTATCGAGTTTGATACCAACGGCAACTTATTAATCGCCGATGCTCATCGCGGATTGCTAATTGCAGACCCTGAAGGTGAGCTAACGGTATTGGTTAACCAAGTAGAAAATTCTAAAGTTGTATATGCGGACGATGTGGATGTTGCCGACAACGGCAATATTTACTTCACTGACGCAACTACCAAGTTCTCTGCCAAAGAGTATGGGGGAACGCTGCAAGCGAGCCTGCTAGAAATTTTGGAACATAGAGGCAATGGCAGGCTTATAGAGTACGACCCAGTACGTAGAACGAGTAATGTACTGATGGATGGTTTGGTTTTTGCGAATGGTGTCGCAATAAGCCATGATCAAAATTCAGTGTTGGTCAACGAAACCGGTAAATATCGCGTGTTGCGCTATTGGCTAGTAGGGCCAAAACAGGGTCAAGTGGAGGTCGTGATTGATAATTTGCCTGGATTCCCAGACAACATCAGCCAGGCAACTAGCGGCGCGTACTTTCTGGGTCTTGCTTCGCCTCGCTCCGCTCCCGTTGACGCTCTATCTGACAAGCCTTTCATTCGTAAAATTGTACAGCGTCTGCCACAGTTCATGCGCCCACAAGGTCAAGCATACGGGCACCTTGTTAAAATAAGCGAAAGCGGAGAGGTTTTACAAAGTTATCAAGACCCTAGTGGTGCATTTCCCTTTGTTACAGGCGCAATACAGACAGATGAAGGTGTATATGTGAGTAGCTTAACTGCACGGTCGGTAGGTGTGTTGCAGTTAAACTAGAGACGATAATAAGCATATTGTTACGGCAGAATAAGTAGTCTTCTTTTCTACTGTGATAGAGCGATACGCGTCACGAATGACATTTACTCATCAACACTGCAACACGTTTTCTTACATTTCGAAACATTTTAAACTTTTGTTATGTAGTTACGCTTAGAAGGATATGTCACTATCGGCTATGCTAATAAAAGTTGTTTTTAGCACAAGTTTAATAGTTTTGGGCTAGCCGTTTTAAAAGGATATTTTCTAAATCATGAAAGCGTATACGTATTCTTCTGTTGCACTTGCAGTCACGATTTCTCTTCTAGCTGGATGTGGAGGCGGCTCAGGCTCGTCTAATACCCCTCCTGTGGTGACAACGCCTACCACGCCAACGACACCTGTAACAACAGAGCCAGAATGGGAAGCGGGGGTGTATGAACCGCAATCTCAATATCTAGCGAAATGTGAGACTCCTAGAAGCGGTATTGATCCTTTTACTAATAGGGCATACCCAGATACACAAGGTACCGCCATGGATGAAAAGCTGTGGCTACGTACTTGGACTAATGACACTTACTTGTGGTACGACGAAGTAGATGACAATGACCCTGCAAATTTCTCAGTGTTGGGATATTTTGATCAGCTTAAAACCAATGAGCTAACGCCAAGCGGTACGCCAAAAGATAACTTCCACTTTTCACAGGACACTGCCGAATATAACGAACTGTCTCAATCGGGGATTTCATCGGGCTATGGGTTTGATTGGGAATTTGGTTCAACAACCGTGCCGAGAGTACTGACAGTGCGATTCACTGAGCCGGGTTCACCTGCAGCTACTGCTGGCGTGCCTCGCGGTGCAACCCTTTCGCGTATAAACGGCGTCGACTTTGTCAATGACAACACGCAGCAGGGCGTCAATGCGATTAATGCTGCTCTGTTTCCGGAAGACGCAGGTACGGTTACAAGCTTTGAGTTTGTGCAGGTTGATGGTTCAACTCTCTCAGTAGACATCACCTCCGGCGATATCAGCGTAACGCCGGTTCAAAACGCAAAGGTACTCGATACCGAAAACGGCAAAACGGGCTACTTCCAATTCAATACCTTTATCGTTACCGCGCAAGAAGGATTAATTGATGCGTTCGATATGTTTGTTGAAGAAAATGTGACCGAGCTCGTTATTGACCTTCGCTACAACGGCGGAGGACGTTTGGCGCTAGCTTCACAGCTTTCCTATATGATAGCGGGTCCGAACCAAACCAATAACGCAACCTTTGAAACATTGCGTTTTAACGATAAAAACCCAAACACCAACCCTGTCACCGGAGAGACTATTCGTCCAACACCGTTTTACCGCAATGTTATTGACTATAACGCAGGGCAACTTACCGACACGCTTCTGCCTAGCCTTTCGCTGACGAAGGTTTACGTTTTAGCAACGGGTGCAACATGTTCAGCAAGTGAAGCGGTAATGAATGCACTTCGTGGTATTGATGTAGAAGTAGTGCAAATTGGCTCTACTACTTGTGGTAAGCCGTATGGGTTCTACCCAACAGACAATTGCGGTGAGACCTACTTTACTATCCAGTTCCAAGGGGTGAATAACAAAGGGTTTGGTGATTATGCTGATGGTTTCATGCCTACCACCACGCCTAATTTCGATTTTGAGTTGCCGGGGTGTGAAGTTGAAGATGACTTTACCGCAAGCTTGGGTGATCCAAATGAAGGGATGCTGTCAGCTGCATTGGAATATGCTGCTACAGGCTCATGTCCCGAAGTTGTCACGTCAAACGGCGTGGCGGATGTCAAAGCACTGCGCAGTAACCAAAGTGCGTTAGGGGGCGAAAAGCTCATTCCTATCGACAAGCCTGAACAACGCAAAGAGAACTTTATTTTACACAACAAAATAAATCAGCCTGTTATTCAGGAGCGCAAGTAATGTCGCTTCCTAATAAAAAAGGAAAACTGCTAAAAGGAAGACTGCTAGCTGCACCTCTCGCCATACTTTTGCTCTCGGCGAGCGGATGCGCGACAACGCAGGAGGCTGAGTTACACGAGGCAGTAACCAAATCCATCAGTGTGAGTCAAAAGCAAGCTATTGAAAGTAGGATCAGCAACTGGTTTGGTGGTCTAAACATAACGATAGCCGAGGATGCATTCAGTCAAACCGCTAGCATTACGATTGAGCGTAAAGCAAAGGTTGATAGTAGGGGATTACCTATTGACGGAAGGCACGACAACCCTGTTTATAGTTTTACGTTGCTAAGTGATGGTGAACAGTGCGTGTTGCGTAACGACCAAAGTGGGGAACTTACCAAGCTTGAAAATGTGACCTGTTATATAGTGGACGAGGCATAAGTCGAGGTAAATCGACGAAAGCGCAATGTCATCGTTGACAATAGGCCTTAAAAAAACGCCCAGAGTTTACAAGCTCCGGGCGTTTTTGTTTCTATCGTTTGTGCATGCTTGGCTGCTTTTGCGTGCGGCCGCGACTGTTGCCGCCGCTATTATTTCCTTTCGAAGCGTTGCCTCTGTTCTTATTCCCGCCAGTGTCGTTACGCTGCTGTGCTGTGTTACCACGACCTTGCTTGTTAGCGTTGGAATTACGTCGGCTCTTATTTACGCCGTTACCGCCTTTGCTGCTCTTGCCCTGAAAGGTAGGAGGAAGCCCAGTATGTTTGGTCAGTGCGCGTTCACCACGACGGCCTTTTTGCGCTTTTTGGCGTTTTTCATCTGCTGTTTCTGGCGGAACAAGGTGCTGAGGACCACGGCCTATCAAATCTTCGCGCCCCATACGTTTAAGTGCTTCACGAATTTGCGCAAAGTTTTTCGGGTCGTGATAACGCAGCATCGCCTTGTGTAATCGACGGTGAATTTCACCTTTTGCAGAAGGCACCTCTTCACTGTCTTTAGTGACTTTGCGAAGGGAATTTACCTCGGTATGGTACATGGTGGTAGCCGTTGCCATTGGCGACGGATAGAAGTTCTGTACCTGATCGAGCTTAAATTTGTTTTCTTTAAGCCAAATCGCAAGGCTTAGCATATCTTCGTCGGTGGTACCCGGGTGCGATGCAATAAAGTAAGGAATAAGGTACTGCTTTTTACCTGCTTCTTGTGAGTACTTATCAAATAGCTCTTTGAAGCGGTAGTAGCTGCCCATGCCCGGTTTCATCATTTTTGAAAGCGGACCATCTTCGGTGTGTTCTGGAGCGATCTTTAAGTAGCCGCCTACGTGGTGAAGGGCCAGCTCTTTCACGTATTCTGGGTCTTCTACTGCTAGGTCGTAACGTACGCCTGAAGCAATCAATATCTTTTTAATTCCAGGCAACTCACGAGCACGGCGGTATAAGTCGATAGTTGGCTTATGGTCCGTATCCATGTGCGCACAAATGCTAGGGTACACACAAGACGGGCGACGACATGTAGCTTCTGCTTTAGGGCTCTTACAGCGCAGGCGATACATGTTCGCCGTCGGGCCGCCTAAGTCTGAAATAACACCAGTGAAGCCCGGTACAGTATCGCGTATTTGCTCTATTTCTCGAATAATAGAGTCTTCAGAGCGGCTTTGAATAATACGCCCTTCGTGTTCAGTAATAGAGCAGAAGGTACAGCCACCGTAGCATCCGCGCATAATATTAATACTGAAGCGGATCATATCGTATGCGGGGATTTTAGCATCGCCATAGACAGGGTGAGGCACACGCTGATAGGGTAAATCAAATACCGCGTCCATCTCTTCGGTTTCAAGCGGCATGGCCGGTGGGTTAATCCAAATGTGTCTGTCGCCGTGGCGCTGCATTAGCGCACGCGCACAACCAGGATTGGTTTCTTGGTGCAAAATACGCGACGTATGTGCGTATAACACCTTGTTGTCTTTCACCGTCTCGTACGCAGGTAGCTTAACGTACACGTTTTCCCAAGGCTTACGCTTTTCTTTCTCTTTTTGCGCAGGCTGAATCACAATGGGGGCGGCTTCTGGCGCTTCACTGCTTTTGGCGTCTTTATCCTGCGAATCGCACTCGGGCTCCATCTGGTAGGGGCTTGGAATGGCGTCTATCTTGCCCGGCCTGTCTAGAGAGGTCGAGTCAACACCTTGCCACTCTGGTAAGGCTTCTTTAACGATAATCGCAGTACCGCGAATGTCTCGCAAATCGGCAATATCTTCACCTGCCGCTAAGCGATGAGTGACTTCAACAAGAGGACGTTCGGCGTTACCGAAAAAGAGCATGTCCGCTTTGGAATCGAACAGTACAGAGCGGCGTACTTTTTCACTCCAATAGTCGTAGTGCGCAATGCGACGTAAGCTGGCTTCTATGCCACCCACAATCACAGGCACACCTTTAAACGCTTCACGGCAGCGCTGTGAATACACGGTAACCGCACGATCAGGGCGCTTGCCACCTACATTACCTGGCGTGTAAGCGTCATCGTGACGAAGCTTTTTGTCAGACGTGTAACGGTTTATCATAGAGTCCATATTGCCGGCTGTTACGCCGAAATACAGGTTGGGTTTACCCAACTTCATGAAGTCGTCTTTGCTGGTCCAGTCTGGCTGAGAAATAATTCCCACGCGAAAACCATGTGCTTCAAGTACTCGGCCAATCACCGCCATACCAAAACTAGGATGATCTACATACGCATCGCCCGTTACCAAAATAACGTCACAGCTGTCCCAGCCAAGGGCATCCATTTCTTCCTTCGACATGGGGAGAAACGGCGCAGTACCCAGGCAGTGTGGCCAATATTTAGGGTAAGAAAACAGACCGCGATCGGCCTTAATGGTGGCTTGCATAGTAATCACATCTAGATAAATCAGAGAGTTGCTGAGCTTAAATTAGGCTGTAGCTCAGAATAAGTGCGTAATTATAGCAGTGTTGGCCAAGCTAAGGTATAGCACTGTCATTAAATTAAAGAGCTTTGTATACTCACTTAAATCAACAAGCTGTAAAGCTAGCCATGAGCGCAGGTTTTTATAAGCGCTTCAAATGCCCGCATTTAGCGAATGACAGGCTTGTCTATTTACAACGAAGAGAATTAACGACGACTATGGCGTATTGGCTATTTAAAACAGAACCTGATGCATTTTCAATCGATGACTTGGCAAACCGCCCAGAGCAAACGGAACCGTGGGATGGCGTAAGAAATTACCAGGCGCGTAACTTTTTACGAGACGGCGTTAAACGGGGTGACAAAGTATTTATCTATCACTCAAGTTGCAAGCTGGTGGGCATTGCAGGTGTTGCTGAAGTGGTAAGAGACGGCTACCCGGACACCACGCAGTTTAACCCTGAATCAAAATACTACGATCCTAAATCAAGTCAGGATAACCCCCGCTGGTATCGCGTTGACGTGAAATTTGTAGAGAAATTTTCAAGCGTTCTGCCGCTTTCAGTGATTAAAACGATGGACGGTATTAATGAACTGCCATTGGTCAAAAAAGGTGGAAGACTGTCAATCATGCCTGTAGAAGAGGCTGAATGGCAGCAACTGTATGCTGCTGCCAAACAGTAAGTTAAATGCTAAAAAGCGTAGCCGTCATATCTTGTTAGCTTGCTAAAGATAAATATAAGGGCTATCGCTATGCGCTAACTTTCTAGCGTGCTGTGTATCTAGCGTGTTTAGCTAACGAATAGCTGCTACTTGCCAAAGGCAAATTTAGTATCGGCATCGCGCAATAGGAAAAGTGCAAAGCACGCGCCCCACATTGGCCATGCAGCAAAAAACAGCAGGTGATTAAAGGCATCTAGATACTGCTGGAATGAAGACAGGGTAGACCCACCGTGAAGCATAAAAATAAGACCGTAGGTGTATTTTTTCGCAAGTCCCGCTAAGAACGCCAAAACCAGCGCAAGCTGCAGTGCGCCCATAACGTAAACGGCCATTTCAGGCACGCCGCCGATACCATAGAACTTTTCAAAAATGGCCATGCCGTGGGCTGGGTTAACAAACTTATCGAGTGTCCATACGAACATAACGATAAATATTGTTACGCGAAGAGAGAGTAGCGACCATTGTAGTCGGTTTTGAATATCGGTGTTGTTTTGCATACATGCTCCAAAAGTATAATAGTGCAAGCATACTAGAACGACCGTTCAAAATAAAAATTTCAATTAATTTTGTGTTTTTTAATATTTTTTTGAAAATTAAATGTACTGAAATTTTTTGTGACGCGTATCGGTCTTGTCGAACAAGAATTAAAAATACGGATCTGTTAATGAAAAAAGTAATCGGCCTAGCCGTTAGCACACTCGCACTTGCCATCAGTCAATCGCTCTATGCCCAACAAGCGGCAGATATTGAAGTGGTTGAGGTAACCGGAAACCAGCAGAGTTTAGATACGCTAAATCCTGGTGATAACACACTTAAAGGCATTTTCGGTAGCGGTTTAAGTGCAGCTGAGACACCTAGAGCGGTGACGTCACTGTCGGCACAAGCGATAGAGGCACTTAACATTAACGATTTACACGACATCGTAAAAGCGGCGCCCAACGCGTACGCCTCTAGCGGCTTTGGCACGCCAAGCCTGCCCAGTATACGCGGCCAATTAGGTGAGCTTTTTCAAGATGGTATAAGACGTCAAGCAGGCAACAATGGCTTTGGTTTGCCTTTGTCGTTCAATAGCGTTGAGCAAATTGACGTGGTGAAAGGGCCGTCGCCAGTGTTGTTTGGTAGCACGCAGCGCAACGGTGGCTTTGTAAACCTTCAAACAAAGGTTGCGCCTACCACAGAAAGCAAGGGGAAAGTCACCCTTCGCGCCGGGCGCTGGGATCAGTATTCAACGCAAGTGGATTACGGCACAGCTATAGAAGAAGGTAAAAGTGGTATTCGCTTTAGTGCAGAGTACTTAGACCATGGCAGTTTCTACGATTTTGCCGAGCGCGATAGCACGAACCTGTTTGTAGCCTATCGCTATACGCCAAGCGATGTACTGACGTGGGATATCAGCGCGGAGTATTATGACACAGACTATCCAGACAACGCAGGTATCAACCGCCCAACGCAAGACCTTATCGATAACGGCATCTACATTACAGGCCAAGGTATTCAGTCGAATGGCAGTACAGTACCGGGGGCAGGTGCTATCATTTCTCCTACCGGAGAAGTGGTTATTCCTCGCAACCGCGTATTCACAAATCCAGACGATATTAACGGTGCTGAAACTACGGTTATTCGAAGCAGTGTCGAATACAAAATGACTGATAACGTGGCGCTTCGCAACATTACCTACTACCAATTCCTTGAACGCGAAGAAATTGCGCAAAATAGTTTTGTTGAGATCATTGACGGGGCTGACACGTTCGAAAACCACACTGAGCTAGATTATAAGTGGAACGACAGCCAAACCACGACCGTAGGGTTAGCGCTACGCTACAACGACGTGTTGGGCTATAGCCAGTTTACCACTGAGGCTGATAATCCGATTGATTTGACCGGGCCTATCTCAAACCGCGTTATTCCGCTTACCGATGCCCAAAAAGCCCGATTAGTTGAGTTGCGTCCTGGCGTATATGTTTCACCGGGTGCGCAATACGACGTAGACGGTGATGGTAACGGCGATTTTAACTTGTCAGACACCACCGACTCTACCGCATGGCAAACAGGCCTGGCGCTTCAGCAGCGCTCTATTTGGACCGACAAATTTTCAACGATTGCTGGCTTACGTGTTGATTACTATGACGTAGACGCGCGTGACCCACTAGCGCCGATTGGTGTTGAAGCAGCTTCAGATTCATACAGTGATACATTAACCAGCTACCAGTTAAGTGCAGTGTACAAATTAACGGGTGATGTAAATGTTTACGCGGCGTTTTCAGAAAACGACGCAACATCGAACAGCATGGCGGGTGGCACGGTGTTAGGCGGTAATAACGAGATTAACCCGCTTAACTTTGCTACTGAAAATACGCTGTACGAAGTGGGTGTAAAATATGCGCCAAACAGCAGCTGGTATGCAGAGGCCGCTGTGTTTGACCAAACCCGAAGCCTACGTAACCGTGATGGCAGTAACAGTGGTGTGAAAACGCAAGGTTTCGAACTACAAATGTTCTATCAAGCAGACGATGTTTGGATCAATGCCGCGTATAGCTATTTAGACGCGCGTTTTGATGATTCAGCGGCGTTTCAAGGTACGGCGCAGGTTATTGATGCGTTTGATAATAGTCGTCCTGATATTATTGAAGGTACAGGAGTAGGATCACCTTCTTTTGCCGCGTTCCCTGCATCAGACAGTCGCGTTCAGGGGATCCCGCCACAAATTGCTTCTATTAACGCTGGCTGGCAAATTACGGATGACCTGCAAGTGGGGGCAAGTGCGCTCTATACCAAGTCATTCCCACTAGACTTTCTGCAAACGGTGCATATTCGCGACCAATATACGGTTGATGTAAATGCAGACTATCAAGTAACAGATGACCTTCGATTGCGTTTAGATATCATTAATGTGACCGATGAAGAAAACTGGCAGCCGCTGTTTGAAGGTGGGTATTTCGGTGCGACACTTGTCATGCCAAACGTACCTCGTCACGCTCAAGTTACCATGCAATATGCGTTTTAAGCGCTAAGGATATTTATGTTTAAGAAAATAGCGCTTTTAGGGGTTATTGTTGCCGCCATATTTAGCTTTTTTTATTTTGATTTAAATAGCTATCTAACCCTTCAAGGTATGAAGGATTCACTCGATACGTTTCAATCGCAGATTGCTCAAAACCCGGTATTAAGTATAGGTGTGTTCTTTGCCATTTATGTTGCCGTAACTGCACTTTCTTTGCCGGGAGCAGCTATTTTGACCCTGGCAGCAGGGGCTTTGTTTGGCCTGGTTCAAGGCTTAGTTATTGTATCGTTTGCCTCGAGCGTAGGGGCAACGCTGGCGTTCTTAGTTTCACGCTTCATATTGCGCGACACCGTGCGAAGTAAGTTTAAAGAAAAGCTTAAAAAGATTGATGAGGGCGTGGAAAAGCAAGGTGCGTTTTACTTATTTACCCTGCGCCTAGTGCCAGTATTCCCGTTCTTCCTAATCAACCTGTTGATGGGGTTAACGTCGCTTAAAACCTGGACATTCTACTGGGTAAGCCAAGTGGGCATGCTTGCGGGCACCGCGGTATATGTAAATGCGGGTACTCAACTTGCCCAAATAGACAGTTTGTCTGGCATTGTCTCACCTGGGCTTATCTTTTCATTTGTACTTTTAGGCATATTCCCTTGGATAGCTAAAGCTATCGTAGCAGTGGTCAATCGCCGTCGCGTCTACAAAGGCTACAGCAAGCCAAAGAAGTTTGATCGCAACTTAGTGGTTATTGGAGCGGGTGCAGGTGGTTTGGTTACCAGCTATATTGCTGCTGCGGTGAAAGCAAAAGTCACGCTGGTAGAAGCCAGCGAAATGGGCGGCGACTGTCTCAACTACGGCTGCGTACCGAGCAAAGCCATTATAAAAACGGCAAAAGTGGCCAATCAAATGCGTCATGCTGATAACTATGGTTTAGAGCCGGTAACACCCGCTATGTCGTTTAAAAGGGTGATGGCACGTGTGCACGAAGTGATTGCGGCAATCGCGCCTAATGACAGTGTAGAGCGTTACACTAGCTTGGGTGTTGATGTTGTAAAAGGCTATGCGAAAATCATCGACCCTTGGACGGTGGAAATCAAAAAGAACGATGGCGGCACCCAAACACTAACCACAAAAAATATTGTGGTTGCTACAGGTGCAGCACCATTTATTCCCGAATTACCAGGCATTGAGCAAAGCGGCTATGTCACCTCTGATACCTTGTGGACCAAGTTTGCTGAACTTGAAGACGCGCCAAAACGTTTAATCGTATTAGGTGGCGGACCTATTGGTTGTGAGCTCGCCCAAGCCTTTTCACGCCTTGGCAGTGACGTAACGCAAGTTGAGCGTGCCCCGCGTTTAATGGGCCGAGAAGATGCGGATGTGGCGGAGTATGCTGAGTCTGTGCTTAGAGAGAGCGGCGTAAACGTATTGACGTCCCATGATGCGCTTCGCTTTGAACAACAAGACGGTGAAAAAGTACTTGTTGTAGCGAAAGAGGGTGTTGAATCTACTATCGCCTACGACGAAGTCATTGTGGCTGTGGGACGAAAAGCCCGTTTACATGGTTTTGGTCTGGAAGACTTAGGTATTCAATTTGATAGAACAATTGAAACAGACGAATACTTGCAAACCCTGATGCCTAATATCTTTGCCGCTGGCGATGTAGTAGGGCCTTATCAATTTACCCACGTGGCCGCCCACCAGGCATGGTACGCTGCAGTCAACGCACTTTTCGGCACGTTTAAAAAATTCAAAGTTGATTATCGTGTTATCCCATGGACAACCTTCATCGATCCGGAAGTAGCGCGCGTGGGCATTAACGAGCGTGACGCTGCCGAGCAAGACATTGACGTTGAAGTAACGCGATACGAGTTTGCAGAGTTAGATCGTGCTGTTGCGGAAAGTGCCAGAAAAGGGTTTATTAAAGTACTCACGCCACCGGGTAAAGACAAGGTACTGGGCGTTACTATCGTCTCGGAACACGCAGGAGACTTACTGGCTGAGTTTGTTATTGCGATGAAGCACGATCTGGGGTTAAACAAGATCCTTGGCACTATCCACGCTTACCCAACATGGGCTGAAGGCGCAAAGTATGCAGCAGGGAATTGGAAGCGCGCAAACGCGCCTGAAAAATTGCTCAGCTATGTAGAGAAATTCCATACATGGCGCAGAGGATAGTTAATGTGAAAAAAGCATTAGCGGTGACAAAAGGCTTAGCGGTGAAAAACGCATTGGTGATGGCGAGAGAACAAGTAATGACAAGAGTAATCGCGATGTCCAGACGAATCACTATTAGAAAATTTGGTCGATTGGCAGTAAGCAGCATCATGCTGCTTGCTGCAAGCGTAAGCTTGTCTGCTCTCTCTGATGAAGCGGTGCCAAAGCAATTGAACAGGCTACACGAACCGTTTAGTGCGTTGCTAAGCGAGCATGTGAAAACCATAGACAATGGTGCCAGCACGCAAGTTGATTACCATGGGTTTAAACAAGATAGGGAACGTTTAACTCAGTATTTAAATAGCTTAGCTAAGGTAGAAAAAAGTACCTTTGACGGCTGGAGCAAGGCCGACCAACTGGCATTTCTTATCAATGCTTACAATGCTTATACCGTTGAGCTAATCCTCACCGAATTCCCAGACATAGACTCTATTCGAGATTTAGGCAGCTTTTTCTCGTCGCCATGGAAAAAGGAAATTGCGCCGCTACTTGGTAAAACCCGTACGCTGGATGAAATAGAGCACGAACTTATTCGCGGACAAAATAAAACCACGGAAGGATATAACGAACCTCGAATTCATTTCGCCGTAAACTGTGCCAGTATTGGTTGCCCTGCGCTGCGAGAAGAAGCGTATGTTGGCGCAAGGCTAGATAGCCAGCTTGACGCACAAGCCAAGCGTTTTTTAGCCGATACGTCTCGCAACAGAATGGACGGTAACACCTTGAAGCTTTCAAAAATATTCGACTGGTACAGCGAAGATTTTGAAAAAAACACCAATCGGAAAAGTGAAAGTTGGCAAGGTATTAAAAACGTAAACACGGAAAATCTCAGCCAATTTTTGCTGTTATACAAAGATGCATTAAACCTATCGAGTCAGCAGGTTTCAGTGCTTGAGCAAGATAACGCAGAGCTAGAATTCTTAGATTACGACTGGGCACTCAATGCCACGCAATAGCGCTTCAGTTAGCACGAAAGCGGCTTGTTTACGCCGCTTTGGCAAGTTTAGTCGCCTCATTAAGGGGCTGGCACTGGCGTCAGCTGTTTTCAGTTCTCAGCTAATCACGGCTTCTCATTCATTTGCGGTACCGTTTGATTTTCCCAGTGTAGATGTTTCTGGCAATGAAATACAGAGCCAGCATCAATCGCCAGTACGTGCGTCAACGGTGCTCAAGCGCACCTCAGCGCAATCGCCTAAAGACGACACACAAAGCAAACCTCTGGTACGTTTTCATGCATGGGGGGGAAGCGCTCAAGTAAATGGTTATTTGCAATGGGTCGCCGCGCAAGTTAGCCAGCGTTTTAACATTGAACTGCAGCACGTTAAGCTTGCTGATACCAGTGACGCCGTGTCACGCGTATTAGCAGAAAAAGCGGCCGGTAATCACGATAACGGCAGCGTAGATTTAATATGGATAAATGGCGAAAACTTTGCGGCAATGAAAAAGCATGGCTTGCTCGCTAAAGACTGGGTTAAAGAACTTGATCATTTCGCGCTAACCCGCCCGGAAAAGAACTCTGCCATGGTAACTGACTTTGGTGAACCCACGCTTGGTATGGAAGCACCGTGGGGGAAAGCGTCCATGGTGTTTTATTATCGCAGCGCGCACATGAAAGCGCTAGGCACTACGCCGGGGCAAACCATTAATGAACTGCTTCGGTTCTCTCAAAAAGCGCCAGGACGCTTCACTTATCCAGTGCCGAGCGATTATTTAGGCATTAGCTTTATAAAATACGCAGCAATTGCTCTTAACGGCGATAAGCAGTCTTTGTTTTACCAACCCGTTACTGAATCGTCTCTTCAGGCTGTATTGCCCGCGCTTTGGGCTTATTTGGACCAATTGCATCCCACTATGTGGCAGCAAGGGAAGTATATGCTTCGCCAAGCCTCACAACTTCAACGCTTGGTTGGCACAGGTGAGCTAACACTCGCGTTTTCATTTACCGCCGCTGAAATTCCATCAGCCGTAAATCGTTTTGATTTACCCGATGATGTTCGCACCTATGCCATGCAAGACGGTAGCCTTGCTAATGTCCATTTTGTGGGGCTGACCTACAATTCGAAAAACAAAACAGCAGCAAAGACAGTAGTAAATTTTTTGCTTTCGCCAGAAGCACAGGCCGAGAAGCAAAAGCTGGAAGTGTGGGGTGACGATACGGTTCTTGATATGGCATCGCTGACACAAGCACAAGCTATGCTGTTTAAAGACGAGGCTGTGCACAAATCTGCCCTCGACAAATCTCAGTCAGCGGTGCTGTTGGCCGAGCCCCATGCAAGCTGGACTGATAAATTGCGCGAAGCCTGGTATGAACGTTACGGGGCACGCTACTAATGTTTACTCACATTACACTTGTTGCACGCTGGTGCTTGCTGCTTTTACTTTGTATTCCCGTATTGGCAGGGCTGGTAGGGGTAATATTTCCTGCGTTAGGTTACTTCCCAGCTATCGGCGCAAACGCCTTTTCAACGCAAGTGTTTGCGACGCTATTCGGTCTTCCAGACATTTGGCAAATGATGTGGTTGTCGCTTTTTACGGGCATAGGCTCAACCCTTTTAGCCGTAATAGCAGCGTTTTGTATTCTCGCCACGTTTTACCAATCTTCCCTGCTAGGCAAAATCCAGGGTGTGTTAAGCCCGTTTCTGGTGTTTCCCCACGCGGCTGCGGCCATTTCCCTTTTATTTGTAGTTAGCCCTTCTGGTATCTTTGCAGCAGTCACCACGCGCTTGAATGCGTATTTTAGTCATGCTTTCACAACCCCCTTTGTTAATGAAATCAGCGAAATGGCATTGCCCGCTGCGAATGATGGAACGCTACTTTATGACAGTCTAGGACTAAGTATACTTATCGCGCTTAGCCTGAAAGAGCTGCCGTTTATTTTGTTAATGACGCTAAGCGTTATGTCTCAGCCGCTGGTGAAAAAGAAACTCACGGGGTATGTAAAGGTGGGGACAGCGTTAGGTTATTCGCCTACTGCGAGCTTTTTTAAACTGGTGCTGCCGACAATTTTTTCCCAGATAAAGTTACCGCTTTTAGCAGTACTAGTTTTCGCCACTTCAAATGTAGAAATTCCACTTATTCTAGGCCCAAATAACCCGAGCACTTTGGCTGTCGCCATTATGCACTGGTTTAATCATATTGATTTGTCCATGCGACTGCTTGCAAGTAGCGCTGCTGTGGTTCAGGTGGCAGTTTCAGCCGTGGCGGTACTGTTGTTTTTTGGTATAGAGCGATTAGTGACTTACACCGGTAAGCGCAGCCTTTCAGGTGGAAATCGATATTTTGCCGATGCAGTGTTACGCACGTGTGGCTTTGTCATCATGGCGTTTTACATTATCTTGATTTGCACAGTGGTATACACGGTTGTTGTGTACTCCTTTGCTAAGCAATGGCATTTCCCGCTGCTATTGCCAGAGGGACTAACACTGCTGCATTGGAATACGGCAACAAGTGCGCTGACAACACCGCTTATTAATACCTTATTACTTGGCGTGCTGGTGAGTACAACTTCATTGGTACTTGTTTTATTTACGCTGGAAAGCGAACAGTTAAAGCCAGCGCGTGCTGTTGCTGAGAATGCATTTTCTGTCTCTCTATTTTTGCCTCTATTGGTACCTGGCGTAGCTTTCCTATATGGTCTGGTCTGGTTCCAGCAGCTTGTTTTTCAAAACGCCGTATGGTTTCACACCTATGTAGCGCACATGGTTTATGTTTTGCCTTACGTGTTTTTATCGATGGCGGTGGCGTATAGGAAGTTCGACAACCGATACGCCATGGTGGCGAAGAGCTTGGGCAAAACGCCGTGGCAGGTGTTTTATCATGTTAAGCTGCCTTCGTTGTTCAGCGCCATTATGGTGGCATGGGCGTTGGGGCTGGCAATTAGTTTTAGCCAGTATTTACCTACCTTGCTGGCGTCTGGCGGGACGCTCCCTACTGTTACTACCGAGGCTGTAGCGTCAGTATCGGGGAGCAGTACGCGACTTACTGCGGTGTATGTCATTATTCAAGCGGTAATGCCGTTAATTGGCTTTATGATCGCTTGGTACATGCCTGCAGTTGCAACGAGAAGACGAAGTAGGCAAATGCTGGTATCAGATACTCACAGCAATCGTTCCGCAGACCCGGTGCAGTAAAAGCGCATGGCTAACATAAGAGCAAAAACTACAAGGGCGTAATTTATAGTGCTTAGTTTAGAAAACATCGTTATTTATCGCGATGACAAGCCGCTGCTTCAGTTAAGTGCTGAGGTAGCAAAGGGAGAAGTGCTGACCGTTATGGGACCTAGCGGCGCAGGTAAGTCTACTTTACTTCAAGCCATCGCCGGACAGCTTCAGGCCCCCTTTAGCGTTACTGGACAAATTAAAATTAACCACGTGGTGATAAACGAAATCGATGCGCACCTTCGCAAAGTGGGTATTATGTTTCAAGATGCGCTTTTATTTGAACACATGACCGTGGGCGAAAACATTGCGTTCGCTATGCCTGATAAGGCATATAAAAACAAGCAATTGAAACACGACGCCATAAACGCGTTATTAGTGGCCGTCGAACTTGACGGCATCGCTGACCGGACTGTGAATACGCTCTCTGGTGGTCAGCAGGCCAGAGTAAGCCTTATCAGAACGTTAGCTTCTGAGCCTGATGTGGTATTGCTTGACGAGCCGTTCAGCAAACTAGACGTAGCCCTTCGAAGTCAAATTCGCAGCTGGACGTTTTCGCAGCTAAAAGCACGTAATATTCCCGCAGTATTAGTGACACACGATAAAGATGATGCGCTAGCCGCAGGCGGTAACGTCATAGAAATTTTATAGCGGTATTACATAGGTGCTGCCGAAGGTAGTACTGAAATAGTAAAAAAATACTGCAGAGCGAGTAAAGAGACATGTCATGTTAGATGCCAAAGTTACCCCTTTTATAAAGCCACTTTTAAAACCGTTGATAAAAGCGCTAGACAGCAAGGGCGTTACCCCAAATCAGGTTACGCTTGCCGGGTTTGTCATCGGTGTTCTTGCGCTTCCCTTTATTATTCTTAACTGGTGGAATATGGCGCTAGCCTGCATCATATTGAATCGTGTTTTTGATGGAATTGACGGTGAATTGGCGCGCTATCAGCAAAGTAGCAGTAGTGCGGGTGGTTTTTTAGATATTTGCTTAGATTTTCTATTCTACGCTTCTATTCCTTTGGCGTTTGGCATTGCTAACCCTCAAGAGTGGGGCATACCAGCAATGGTGCTGTTAGCTACCTTTATTGGCACTGGCAGCAGTTTTTTAGCCTTTGCCATTGCAGCAGAGAAGTTTCAAATAGATAGGCCCCAGTTTGCTAACAAAAGCTTTTATTATATGCAGGGGTTAACCGAAGGCACTGAAACCATTTTTGTGTTTTTGGCGTTCTGTATTTGGCCGCAGTATTTTGCAACGCTTGCCTATGTGTTCGCTGCAGCCTGTGCCGTAACAGTCATTACTCGCATAGTAGGGGGCTTTTCTACGCTTCATAGGGTAGAGCGCGACGCTGCTAAGTCAGAACGTACAGTGCCTTCTTCAGGTTATGAATGATGGTGAAAGTTCTCGTAGCAGTAAAAGTAATCTGAATTTTGAAAGTAATTAACGTGATAAAGGTAATTTGCTTTGGATAATACCGCGGTTATTCGCTTAAGCGTATTTCTTGGCGTTTTTGTGCTTATGGCAGTACTTGAAGCACTGTTGCCAGCGCGTGAAGCCGTGCTTAGTAGGAAAACACGCTGGTTGGGTAACTTGTCCATGGTGGTAATGGGGGCACTAGTATCGCGTATTTTGCTTCCGGCCACACTCGTCGGTGTGTCTTTATGGGCGCAGCAGAAAGGCATAGGTGTGTTCAACGTTTTACTGGATGCCGTGCCGGCTGATGCCTCAAGCTCTAATCAACTGCTAAACAGTGGTGAGCCTCTCAGTAATTCTTCAACGTATCTTGTTCATATAGCCATCGTAACCTTAAGTGTTTTACTACTTGATATGCTTATCTATTGGCAGCACCGACTTTTTCATACCGTGCCTATGTTGTGGCGCTTTCATAAAATGCATCATGCCGATAGTCATGTCGACACCACTACAGGCCTTCGCTTTCATCCAGTTGAAATTGCTATGAGCTTGGGGATTAAAGCCGGGGCGGTAGTGATACTAGGCGTGCCAGCTATTGCTATTATTATCTTTGAAGTAGCGCTAAATGGCTTTGCCCTTTTTAATCATGCCAATATTAGGTTGCCACAAAAGTGGGATGATAGAATTGGGCTTGTGCTAATCACACAGCGCTTACATCGCATTCACCATAGCCAGGCTAAAAATGAATCTAATTCTAACTATGGCTTTAGCGTATCGTGGTGGGATAGGCTCTTTAATAGTTTTACGCCTCGCGCTGCGTTTAGCGACGAAACATTGCCCATTGGTCAAAAAGACGTGCCAGCCACTAAGAAGAACGCAAGTATCATTGCGCTTTTACAGCAGCCATTTAAAAAGAGGTAGGCATCCCTGCCTTTTTAGATGGGTTATTAACAGCCGAGCGCAGCGGTTAAGCCTCCTAATCCCCCTTCAACAGCATTTTCTTTATAGCTTGGTAGTGACGGCATAATGTTTAGACCTGTTCTGGATTCAACTTCATTAACCGTTACCTCAGTTGCGCAAAAGTTATCACTGCGAGCTGCGTTTTGCTCTAGGATGAAAGCAGAGGCTTCCACCCAGCCGTTAACATCGGTAATGACGACTTTAAAATATCCACTAGGAATGCTGTGCGACTCATCTGCCTCTGGCAGAGTAGCGAAATACCACTCATATAACGGCCCAGAAACCACATAAACGTCTTGCCCAGTTCTCACTACATCACGCACCGCATTTTCTAGATCCACCCAAGGACCTTGGTTTAGGTCTGAATCTTGAGGTGTAATGTTTGATAAATAATTTAACATTTGCCAATCGGCTGTGTTGCTGAACGAAGCAAGAGGAACTTGATGGCCGCGGTCAGTGCCAATTGTAGCCCATGCTCCGCTGTAATCGTTCGGCTCTAAAGTATTCGCAGAGTTAATTGAAGGGTCAGCTTTCCAATTACGACTTCTTGATGGGCCGTCAATAGTGCTTGGGGTTACATGATAGGCCACCCAGTTGGCGAACTTTGTTTGTGCATTATTGTTTAGGGTGTAAATGGAACGGGTAATGGTTTGTCCAGATTGACCAGTGGGGCAGTTGTAAACACAGTTATCAGCAAACGCATTAAATGCGCAAATTGTTAGTGTGAACGCGATGAGCTTTTTCATTATATTTCCTTTTGTTTTTAGACGCCTGCGTTTTACAGGCTGTACCAAAGTACAGGTCTAAAATGTCAGGAAATAGTACCTAATGTTACAAAGAGTACAAAAACAAATACCTATGTTTGAAAACGCGATTAGCAGTGGCTTTTCTTATAATGCCCTGGCTTGTAGAACAATCCGACGAAGCACGTTATCGCGCAAGATATGCTGGCAGAAAATTATGCTCAGCTGTGTAAGAATTAGTGTTAAGAGCTTCGCCAAGCATTTACTCGGCGAAGCTCATAGGAACGCCCGTCGTCAAAGGACTTTGGTTTATGTTCTCTCGGGCATATCGACGTTATTTGGGCTGTAACGTCAATACCATCTTACCAATGTGTTTTTTCTGCTCAAACTCTTGCTGCGCTAGGTGTATTTCACTTAGTGGGAATGTGCTCGATACTAGTGGTTTAATATTGCCTGCTTCGATGTGTTTTACTAAGTTGGCAAATACATCGTGTCCTAAAATAGTGCAGCCTAACAGGGTTAAATCTTTCAAATACAGAGTCCGAACATCCAAAGAAACGTCGTGACCAGCAATTGCGCCCGACGTAGCATAGCGGCCAAACGGTTTTAGGATCTCAAGTAGCTCAGGCCATCGTGGGCCCGCAACAAGGTCGATAACAACGTCGAACGGCTCGCTTTCTGCCATGTGTTGCCAATCTTCATCACGCAAAACGGTCTTGTCGGCGCCTAATGCTTGTATGGCTGATTGCTTTTGTTCGCTGGTTACTGCAACAACATAGGCGCCACGTGCTTTAGCGAGTTGTACGGCAGCTGAGCCTACGCCGCCCGAGGCACCGGTTATAAATACTCGCTCACCTGTTTTTACGTTTGCTCTGTGCAGCATGTTTTCGGCTGTAGAGTAAGAGCAGGGGAACGAGGCTAGTTCCACATCTGTCATCGTTGAATTTACTGCATGGGCGTGGCGCGATGCGACTTTAGTAAACTGTGCGAAACCTCCATTGCATTCCGAGCCGAAATACCAAGGGGTACTTAGCGGTTTACTGTCAACTTCTACCAAACAAGGCTCAATGATGACGCGTTCACCAATACGTTCTTTGCTCACGTTATTACCCACAGCGGTAATATAGCCACATACGTCGGCGCCTTGAATTAGAGGTAGGTTTAACGCATTGCCGGCCCATCCAGCATCTTCTGCATTGTTGTCGCCTTTGGAATACCAACCTTTTCGCGTATTTAAGTCGGTGTTGTTTACCCCCGCAGCGCGTACTTCAATAAGTACATCGTTGTCGCTGAGTGTAGGCAAAGGTATGTTTTCGTTAAATGTAAGCGCGTCGAGAGCGCCATGTTTGGTTAACTGCACGCCGTACATTTCATTTGGCAATGATTTCATATTGTCCTCCAGAATTTTTGCTTTAGACGAGAAAGGTAATGGTTGATGCAAGTGCTAAGAAGGGCTAATCAAGTAGCACTGTTAGTGCGCCTTTCGCTGCGGTTAACACTTCATCACCAATCGTTGGCCATGCTGATGACATGCCCTCATGTAGCAGGAACACGCTGTTTGAAAGGGCTGGGTCTTCGAGCTTTTCATTCAGCCACGTTAGCACCGCGTGTTTGTGGTTGTTCACAGCGGTTTCAATTTGAAGGTTATTGGGGTAACTCGCCAAAGCCTGCAATGACATGCAACCTCTGGGAGCGAATGTCGTTAGCCACACCGACAAGCGTTCAAATATGTGGTTAATTGCTTCGTTACGCGTCGAGGGACAGTTTTCTTCCAGAAACGCGATGTAACGGCTGTGACGATAGTCAAGCGCGCCAATAATCATGTCTTCTTTTGAAGGGAAGTATTTGTACAAGGTTTTAAGTGTGGTGCCAGTGTAGTCCTTGAGTTTAGCCACATTAGGCTCTGCGAATCCGTAAAGGGCAAAAGCTTGCTCTAGTTTCGAAGCTAACTCAGATTGTTTGGGCGCGGTCATACCGGGTCTCCTCGAAAGCGTTTGTTATTTTCGTCTGCTTGGCACATCGCTTGTTATCCAATTAAACAGATTTTAAGTAGAATGAATATTCTACTCTAGGGTAGAATAAGTATTCTACTTAATCAACAGCCGCTATACGTTCTTTGTTATATTTTGCTTTCCGTTACGCAATTTAGTCACATGTGAATTTGTGATTAATAATAATCACATTTTGCTGTGTGATTGTTTTTGAATTTGAGATGGTAGCGTGTCATAGTGGACCCCTGAACGGGAAAAAAGTGTCTATTGAAAGTAGAAAAGACAACGCGGCGCATAGTGAAATGACAAGAAAGAGTGCTTTAACAAGCAATACAAAAAAGCGCGCTGGTGTGATTACCGGTGACGTCTCCAACTCTCAGTCTTATTCTGATGCTGAATTCAGAGAGATAATTGCTACGCTGAGAGAGCGTTTAACATACTACGCCGAGTACTACGGTGGAGACTTTGATATTTATCGAGGAGACGCATTCCAGCTAGTTGTTGCACAACCACAGCATAGCATTGCAGCCGCAGTTGGATTGCGGCTAGCTCTTAAGGCGCACGCTTCAGGTGTGGACGTGCGAATGAGTGTTGCTGTGGGAGAAGCGCAATTTCGCCCTTCAGAAGTAAAAACTGGGACTGGAGACGCGTTTGTGTTGTCAGGACGAGGGTTAGATAACATAAAGCCGCACCATCTTACTTTTTGTAGCGGTGAACAAACACTCGACGACAAAACGCAGCTCTTAACACGTTTTGCCGACGCGCATATCAATGGACTGACACAAACCCAGTCGCAAACCTTACTCGCGTATCTTGAAGCCACGGATAAGAGCCATGAAAGTGTAGCGGCCATACTAGATAAGAATCGCAGCAATGTAAGTCGAATTCTCAATGCCAGTAACTATAAACTGATAGCAGAATATCTCGACTATATGGAGAGAGCGCTCATTTTATGGGTTCAAGGTGGAACCTCATTAAAAACGGAACAATTGACCAAGGAATACTAACGTGATGACGGGTTATACAAAAAACATAATGCTTGTGATAGGAGAGCCACATGCTTGCTGAACCTCAACTGCTGGTGGCACTTGTGTTAGCGCATCTATTAGCAGACTTTTATTTTCAACCGTTTACCTGGGTACAGCAAAGAAACGAACGACACGCACTGGCTTTGCCCTTATACCTACACGCAATCATTCACGGTATACTCGCGGCAGCAGCAATGTTCTCGTTTTCATCAACGATAAGTATCGCAAGTGTAGGTATTGGGGCAATTGTAGTCGCCGTTTCTCACTTCAAAATTGACGTGATTAAATCGTATTGTAAGCAAAACACTACATCTTTTGTTGTCGATCAAATAGCGCACATTGTCGTGATCTTTGGCGTATTTTTGTATGCCACCAACCAGTGGCGCGAGGCAGTGGGACTACTTCAGCAGGTAGGTACATCGCATCTATTAGTGGTCTTAGCCTATTTGGCGGTACTCAAGCCCAGTTCAGTTATTATTAAACAGCTGCTGTCGCCTTGGAGCGATGAAGTATTGGCTAACAAAATGCCGTCTTCTCATCCCAATGACCCGCCCACAATAAGTACAGAGGCACAACAAACTTTATCACTGGCAGGTCAACGAATTGGCTATTTAGAGCGCGTACTCATGCTTACCTTTGTATTGTTAAATCAATTTTCTGCCATAGGTTTTCTTATTGCGGCTAAATCTATATTTCGCTTTGGCGACCTCACTAAACACCAAGACAGAAAGCTAACTGAATATGTACTTTTGGGCACCTTCACCAGTGTGGCGATGACCTTTGCCATTGGCTTGGCATGCGCAGCGGCATTAGGGCAATTACCCATAAAGTCTTAGCAAACCTCCTTAACGTACTGCTTTTGCAAAGGCTTGTTGACTATGATTGCTGAACACCTAGAAAATACGCGAAGCAAGCGTGGAAATGCCCCGCGTAAGTGAGCTGAAAAAAGCGTACTAATCTGTAACGCTAAATTTTGACGACGTTCTTACGTATACAATGGTTTCGCTTTGGTTTGCGCTTTCAACAGAATGGTGTGCGGCAGTTGATGATTCAATGTAACTTCCTGCGTTTAATTCAATCTGTCTGGGGGTATTGTTTTGGGTATAATTGATACTTCCCTTGATAACCACTGCCTTAAATTCATCACCATTAGATTTTATTGAACCTTTAAATCCTTTTGGAAGCTTGACAAGGGTACCGTATACACTACTTGTCTCGCCCCACAAATAGGCAACAGAAACACCGTCGGCCGCTATATTTACAAGGTCGCTTTTTTGCAGCCACACCATATTGTCTGCGTGAACGTTGATTGGCCTTTCACCGTTGTCAAAATGTTCTTTTGATGGCTTTACAAGGTATGGGCCTTCATCAATTTCCAGGTAAATCAGGTTGGTTTTGTCGTTTGCTGCAGTCGTGTGAGCTTCACCTGCAGGTTGAGTCCAAAACGAACCTGTTGGCATCCACATCTTTGCTGCGTTTGGATCGTCATTGTGCATTTCACCTTCAATCACAATACCTCTATAGGTTATGTTGTGAATGTGCGGTGGCGATTCAAAGCCTTTGTTAAATCGCACTAACATCCCCGTTGCCGTGTCTTTTGTTCGGTCTCCCCACAAGTCTGCTGCCCCGGGGCTTTTGTCGCCACGGGCTGGGTTCAAGTAACCCCATTCTACATCCTTGGCTGCAATAACGTTGTCTTGTGCGTGTGCGCCGGGTACAAGAAGAAAACAGGTGCTCAATAATAGCGATGCTACTGTCAGCTTGCTTCGGTTCGTTGGTTTCATTCAAACCTCCTAATTGTTGGTCGTAGGTTGTATTTAACAGACAGGCACAGTCTATTATTTCGAATAAGTCTCATAAACGACCAAAATCAATAAAGACTTTCCTGAAAATGTGGATAATAGAGGTGATCCATTTTGCTTTGTCTTTTTCGCCTTGAAATCAAAAGAGTGAAATAAACGTTGAGGGAAGTATGAAAACCGAAGACCTGTCTGTGTTCGTAAAGGTGGCTGAAGTGGGCTCGATAACCACTGCTGCGATAAAACTTGATATTAGCTCATCTGCTGCAAGTATGGCGGTTAAACGTTTAGAAGAGCAGCTTGGCGTAGCGCTATTTGTGCGAAGTACACGCAAAATTCGATTGTCACCTGAAGGAGAGCAGTATTTGCCTATGGCAAAGCAGGCACTCGACACCTTACAGCAGGGCCTTGCATTAGTGACAGAGCAGAAGCAGAGCATTCATGGTGAGCTTCGCATGGCGATGTCTTCGGAAATGGGTCGCAACTTAATGCGTGAACTGCTAAATAAAGTGCAACGCGAAAATCCAGAACTTTCATTGCGATTACATGTGAGCGACAGTCGGGTGGACTTCTACCGCGATGGTGTAGATGTAGCACTTAGAGCCATGACAAAAGAAGCGGTTAAAGAATCGCAGATGTATGGTTTTAAAGTGTGCAATATTCTGCATGTGATTTGCGCGTCTCCCGATTATTTAGAAAGAAACGGTGAGCCTACAACTTTGACTGATTTAGCGCAGCACAACGCACTTCTTTATAAGCTCTACGACCAAACCCACAATACGTGGGAACTTATCAACGAGGGCGAGAGAGTTAAAGTGAAAGTGAACAGTAATCGCGCTGTGAATGACGGTGATATTGTTCGACGCTGGTGCGTAGATGGAGAGGGGATCGCTAAAAAGTCATGTATAGACGTTGCGGAGGATTTACTGAGCGGAAAGCTGCAGCGTATTTTGATTGGTTACCACGTACCGCTAACTGAAATGTGGCTCATGCTGCCTAGCCGACATCTTATTACGCCAGCGGTAAGATTAATTAGAGATGAATTAAAACAGGTTATTGAAAGTAAGCGTCAACGTCTTATCAATACATATATTCTGACAGAGCGAGAGTGGCCTGTCTCCAATGAAATTTGAGCTCGTTTTTAGATACTCATTTGTTTCGATGCTAAGTGACTAAAAAATAAACTAAAAACAGAATCTTATAATTGAAAAAAAGACTGGAATATCCTTTAATAGTGCTCGCAAGGGATTGCGACATTTTAATAGTACACTCAACTATGCAGGACGGCATGGTGAAGTCTCGTCATGTGCAATCCTTTGTTTTCATAAAAAAGCTTCAGTTCTAAATATTTTAGCTAAAGCGAAAAACAGAGAAAACACATGAATGCAAAACTATTAGTTCCATCTTTATTAGCAGTTTCACTTCTTACTGCGTGTGGTAGTACACCACCCTCGCCAGAAGAGCAGGCAATGGCGAACCAAATGAAGCAGGCGTTTCTTGCGAAAATTCAAGGCATGTCCTTACCTGTTGCAGCCCAACAGCAACAGCAAGCTGCACCCCAGCCGGAAATCGTTATCAGTGCGACTGAACTTACAGCACAAAAACAGAAAATTGACGAAACCGGCGGAGCAGCGATTTTTTATCGTAAGAAAGATGGCATCATGATAGATGGGGAGATGTTTCATGACTTCGAAGGACAAGTTGCCAACTTCGGAGGTAATAGATTTACTGGTGAGTTTACCTATGCGGTAGAAAATTTCGATGGCTCATTTACACTCAAATATCACAAAGCCAAATCAACTGAAGCACCTATAAAAATTGCAACAGTGTGGAAGCGTGGTGACCGGTATGAAGTAAAAACAGTTACTGGAAAAACTGCAACAGGTAGTAGTGTAATTCCTACTTCAGACGGTTTTATTATTGGCCGTCCGGGGTCTGCTTTTCGCTATTTTATAGACAATGATAACGTAAAAAATATAACACTCTTAGATAACTACCACATCGCTAAACATCAGAAAGGCGATGCTGCATCTACAGGTTTTATTTTGTTAGAGAAAGATCCTCGAGACAAAGGCGACAGCGTGGGCGGATTGCTAGACTCCTTTAAAGAAATAGGTAATACGTTTGGACTTAACAAGTTTGATGACTATGTTTTAGTTAGCCTAGACGGAAAGACCATCGTTCCAATGGATGTTGGATTAGGAGGTAAGGATGTTGCAGAATACTCAAACTGCGAACGTCAAAATGCTGTGATGAACAAGTGCGAAAACGTGGATTTCAAAGAGTCGCTTTACACAAAACTTGGCTTACCTAATTACAGTCACTATTTCTGGTCAATCAATTGGGTACAAACGCAGTCAGGTCCACTGGCTATATACAGAACGTCGACGAAAATTAAAATTGTCGATATCAACAATAATCAGGTTCACACTGCATTTTCGCGCACCTTAGGTGTAAACGAGTTTGATATCATTGAAAACGCTGACGGAACTACTGGTATAGAAGCAAGACTCGGATTTTCTAAAGAGAAAATTAACGATATAGAGTCATTTATCAAGAATAATACGTCTGACATCGAGCCAATCCAGACTTTACAAAACTCTTAATTTACACAAAAATTAAACATTCAAAAGTCGTAGTAAGGAAGCGGTAATAAGTCCCGCTTCCTTTTACGTTAAATTCTAGACCTTAAAAGCGATAGGCGGCGGTAAGCCTAAAGCGTTGAGGCGCGCCAGGTTCAACCCACACATCTGCGAAAGAGTTAGTATAAAACTCTTCATCAAACAGGTTATCTACTGCAACTTTAACTGACAAGTTTTCTATAGGCTCTATTTCAGCAAACGCACGAACCGTGGTGTAGCTTGGTAAGTAGAAGTCGGTAGCGGTTTGACCTAAACGCTCATCAACATACAACAGCCCTGAACCGATACGTACTGGCATATCAGCAAATATAAGTCCCTTGCTCAACTGAATGCTCAATTGGTTTTCTGGAACGTTAATTAAAGGATCGCCAGATTCAATGGCTGCAACAAAGTTAGCATCCGCCGCATCGTTTGTACTTTCAGCATCTACGAAGGTGTACGACACCCAAAGCGAAATATCATTTTCAAATTCAGCGTTAATGTCTAACTCAACACCACGGCTACGCGCTTCGCCAGCAGGGGTTAAGAAGAAGCCGTCAGACGCCTCAGGGCTATCATCATAAACAAGGATGTTACTTTGCTCGATATTAAACACGGCGAAGGTGATATCACCCCGTATAGTATTAAACATTGATGTGAGGTCGGCTTTAACACCAATTTCCGCAGACTTCGATTCGTTAGGTTCAAACGGGTTTCCGGCGAAATCCGACCCCGTCAGCTGACGGAAACCTTCACCGTAAGTTGCGTACACACTTGTGGTGTCATCAAACAGATAAACAGCACCCACTTGTGGAGAAAAGCGTGTGTCGTCTTGTGATGTGGTACTTACAGGTGACGCCAGGCGATTATCAATTTCCTGCTCGAACTTATCGAAGCGACCACCCAGCCTAACTTGGAAATTATCAGTGATGTTGATTTGGTCTTGGAAATAGATACCCCACGCTTCCTGAACTTCAAAACGGTCCAAGTTGTCAGACAATTCCACATCTGGAAGTGGTGAGTAATCCGGATTAAAAATATCGACCACTAAGTACTGTTCTAAGTCCAAGTCGTTAATGTCAGTATCGCTTGAAAAGAATGGCGGGCGATAGCGCAGAATAATCTGGTCATTTTCAAACTTATCGTAGTCAGCACCAATAATCACGCGATGTGATAGCGACCCAGTATCGAATTGTCCCGCTATTTCGCCGCGTAAAACGAAGTAATCGGTTTGGAAATTACGGTAGCGCTTAAAACGAGACAACAAAGCTTGATTAGGATCGATAAACAATGTTTGGCGGCCACCAAAGTTGTTTTCTAATGCATTACCCTCGAAAGTGGTATCGCGTAAGCCAGCACCCAAAAGCAGGTTCCATTCGTCAGCAAGTTTATGAGAAACCTCAATTTGATGACCAACCACTTCCGTATCGATGGTGTCGCCATTAGGATCGCCGGTAAAGGTTTCAATTGGCTGGTGGCCCAATTCACCATCGATGGCCACTACGCCACGGTCGAAAGGAATTTTTTGCTCGGTGTATTCGAGTTCGTACGTAACCGTGGTGTCTGCTGATGCTTCCCACGTAACCGATGGATAAAAGCCCAAACGCTCAGTTTCTACTGTATCGCGGAAACTTTCAGCATCTTCATAAAAGCCTACTAAGCGTACACCTACATTTTCAGCACTGCCTGCAACCGATTGTACATCAGCCTCAATGCGCTTTTGTGACCAGCTTCCGTAAGTTGCTTTAATTTCACCACCTTGACGAAACTGGGGGCGTTTTGTAACAAGGTTTACCGCTCCACCTGGTTCACCGCGACCAAACAGCGCAGCTTTAGGGCCTTTTAATACTTCAACATGATCAATGCCAGAAAGATCACGAGGTCCGCCAAATCCGCGTCCTGCGTTAAAACCGTTTACCAGAAACCCGCTAGGTAAGTTTTCGTCACCTGAAAAACCACGAATAGCAAAGCTGTTCCAAAGGCCACCAAAGTTATTTTGTCTGGCTACCGAAGCGGACAAGTCTAAAGCGTCGTTGAGGTTTATAGCGCCTGTATCATTGATGAGACCAAGGTCGATATCCTGCGCTGCTGCCGGCACCTCTTTATACTCAAATGCCCCTTGATACGCACGGTGCATACCATGCACCGTAATTTTCTCTACATCCGCTTCCGATTGAGTATTAGTGTTTTGCGCATTTGCAGGCGCATTCAAAAGCGTTGCGATAGAAAGGGCGAGGGTAAATTTTACCCAACTAGTCTTCATTAGTGTTTTCCTGTGTCTTTCTTATTTTTGGTGAAAATTGAGGTAGCTGTTTAAAACTGGCCGATGAAAACTCCGGGGCTTCAAACAAGTGATGATAGTAGAATTTGCGCAACGACGCATGAAACTCGCGAACATTATTTTCGTAGTTAACCATGGCTTTAACATCGGTATCAGCCGCACTCGTTAATAAGCGTTGTGTTAACAAAGACGGGGATAGCAGAGCAACATAGCTTGCAATTTTATCTTTGCGTAAGGTGGCGGCTTGATAAGCCTCTGAAAGTTCCTTTGCCGTTTGGTCGCCAACTTGTTGAAATGCGTAATACCACTTCCAATTAAATGAACTGTCTCGCTGTGGATCAAAGTCGGTTTTATCCGCCCACTGTGGGTGAGTTTCAATAAACGCATCCCATGTTTGTTCAACAGGTTTGTCCCATGCACTGTTAACGGCTTCTCGCTGCGTGAGCACAATGTCGCCGCCCTCAGGTGTATCGACCGACGCATTAATTATGGTGTGCCCGGTAACTGGCACAATAACCGTTGTGACAAGCCATACGCCTAACATGATTGAAGCTAGGTGCGTGGCGCTGAAATTGGCAAAACGCTTAGCAGCACCTATAGCAAGCACAATAGCGCTCCAAACAATTATGCTGCCAATGACGATGGTACAAACCGTTACTGTTTGAAACACAGACGCGCCATTCACTACACTAAAGGCAATAAACGGAATAAGTGTAACTAGTGCCAAGGGCACCAGGGTTACCAATACGCGTGATGACCAAATAGCATGCGAATTGCGTGCGGTTACATTAAGTAAGTCAAAACGGCGGGCTTCGCGTTCCTTCGCTTTTAAGTCGTAAAGGAGCAAAATGATAAACAGAGGCAACAGCACACTGGTAACGAAAGCAAAGTCAAAACGCCCTAAGAAAGCAAGCTCCGGATTGTCTGTATCGCTTTCATAAATCTGACCTTCTAGCGCTAGCATTCTAATACGGTGCTTCCACGGAAACACATCGCGCTCTCCTACGGCAGCAAACGCCAACGGCGAGGGCGGGGCATAGGTCAAATGAAAGGCGTAATAGGCTACCATGCCATAATTAGATTGGTGAGCAAGGACAGCGTTACGTTCTGTTTCATCTTTCTCTAACAAGCGCTCTATAGTGGCTTGCTGCTCTTGCATTTCCGAATAGCCAGACCACAACGACACCGAGCTTAAAAGAAAGACGACCAAAAGCGTTAGTTTTATCTGACGATGGCCAAATACGAAACCCGCTTCTCGTTTAATATCGCTATAACGCATCATGGATTTAAATTCCTAACTGCAGCTTGAAGAAGTAGTGCGGTAAGTCCCATCCAAAGCAACAGCTGAATAAAATAAATCAACGCGTTACTAATGCGTGTGCTTCCTGCTTCTGGTTTAAAATCAAACTCTACTAAGATCGCCCAGTTATCTGCGCCAACCACAGCTTTGTCTGCTGCTTCTTCACTGGCGTTGCGGTTCATATCTAACTTGTAATCGAGTTTTTCAGCGTGAACCTTGTTCAAAGCCTGAACAAACTCAAGTCTTAGCGTTTCCGCTTCCCTTAAAAAGCGGTGATGTGTCTCGAGGCTAGTTCCCGCAAGGATCGTAGAAATAGAGCGCACCGCAACTGTGGGCGAAAGCCAGCCAAACTGCCGTGCTATTTGGGCTTGTTCCAACTCTTCGGACATTCGCGTTTCAGCAAACTCATTAAGCACTTTGGCTTGTCGACCTTCGGAGTACTGGGCAACAATGCCCCTGAAATTAACGGGTAAGTCGTCAACTGAATCTACATTGTATTTAGCGAGCAAATCTTCTTTTAGCTTTTTGAATGCAGGATCGTTAACGTCATGACCGTCACCTAAACTTCTAAGTTTTTTTTCCACTTTGAAATCGGCTTCAAGTTTTCCCATTGAAGGGGCAACGTTTGTGGCAACGCTGCTCCCTAAACGAGGAAGTAACACACAAGCGCTCATCCAAATGACAACAAGTACAGTGAAGCTAACGCTGCTTTTCTCAAATATTGCCGAGCACGCAGTAACTACCGTGGCCCACAGTAAAAAGTAAACCACATAACTAAAGCAAAAGAGTATTACAACAAGTGCACTTTCGTTTGAAAACGCGACATAAAGACAGGCAAGCAGTAGCGGGAGTAAAAATAGGCTGCTAGCGGTTATAAGCGCCAGAAGCTTCCCTAAGAGCAATTGCCAACGGGTGGTGCCTTGAGAAAGCAGTAGGGTTAGCGTGCCGGCTTCGCGTTCACGTGACACGCTGCCGTAGCCAATTAGAATAATAAATAAAGGTGCAAGAACCAAAGCTAAAAAGCTGGGTGTTAAACTACTAAAGCGTGTAAGTCCTGCGGATTGGCGCTGCTCGGCGAACATCGCACTATTTTGGCGGTGCCCTTCTAAAAATATAGCGTTCCCCGTGTAGGTATCGACACCCGGTTCAATTACGCTCAGTGGAGTGGGGGCACGAAATACATAATGACCATAATGCACCATGCGATGAGGGTGCTTATCAGGCTGTGCCTCAAAGCGTTGTTCAGCTTCTGTTTGAAGGTGGTCTCTGGTGTGGGCAGCCTCATCGACGTGAAAGGCGTTAACTACCAGTGCAGCTATGGTAAGCATAGCGCCTAGCAATAAAACGGTCGCTGCTACTTTTGTTCGCATCCAATAGCGCCACTGTTCTGCACAAATGATTTTAGCAACATTCAGTATCATACATTACGCCCTGCAAATGCTGCGTGAACGGCTTCAGTATCTATTGGCGTATCGCCAGCGCGCTCGAAGGAACCGGTTAATTTGCCATTACTTAAAAGCACAATTCGATGGGCAACTTGGCAGGCACCATAAACGTCGTGGGTAACCATAAAAATAGTAGCGCCACCCGCTGCCAGCTCTGACACTAGCGCATTAAATTCGTCGATGGCTGCTGGATCTAGCCCAGATGTCGGTTCGTCTAAGAACAGTACAGGCGCATTGCGCAGTAGCGCCAGGGCAATTGCGGTCTTCTGACGCATGCCTTTTGAATAATTAGATAGCGCCTTATTCCACGAATCTTCTTGAAGTGCGACCTTGCGAAGTGCGGCGAACATATCGTCGTCAGACTTATCGACTCCAGCCACTGACAAGAAATAACGAATGTTTTCTACGCCAGAAAGATGGCCATATAAGGTGACAGATTCGGGTAAGTAGGCAACAGACTTTTGAACTTGGTTTGGCTGGGTAGAGGCGTTATGCCCTAATACAGTGGCGCTACCGCTACTTGCCTTCAAAAGCCCTAAAAAAGTTTTAAGGGTGGTGGATTTACCTGCACCATTTCCACCTAAAAGTGCAAATACTTCGCCTTTTCCTACATTAAAATTTAGATTGTCTAGAAGCGTGCGATCGTCAACACACACGGTAAGCGCATCCGCGCATATCACTGAATTTGTTTGCATTGTTTGGAGAAGCTATACATTAGAATCGTGCTGCAATGTTATAATATAACCATCTAGATGGGAATAGCTTTTATTTAGGTAGTGTGTGTTTTGTCTTAATTAGAAACAATTTACAAATTTCGGAAGCTGAAACGAAAAAGGCTTGCCGAGTGGCAAGCCTTTGAAATTGGTGGAGCTGGCGGGATTTGAACCCGCGTCCAGAAAATGTCTACCTTTGGTACTACATGCTTAGTTTGTCATTTATTTAACTGCTTGGAACTCCGACAAACAGGATTTCCTTGCAGCTGGCCTAATACTGTTTCGCGGTTCACCCTTAGACAAGGTTCCCTCGCTATCCTACTTGGATGACCTTCCGAATCCCCGCTAGCAGGAAAAGACTAGGGTGGAAGGGCCTATGCCGGTTATTAAGCGGCTAGTGCGTATGTTTCGTCGTTTGCGACTATTTAAATGCGGCTTTTTAAGAGGCAAACCGCTCCTCTGCATGCACCTCCGGCTTCCTAGATCCTGTCGAATCCTAATCAGCCCCGAGTGTGATTTTCAATAATAGCACAATTGTTACATGGTTAAATACATTCTTTTGAAAATTACTATAAATTTTAAGGGTTTGGCTATAAATCAACCAAAAATAACATCTAGTTTTTCAAAAGCTTAGCTGTGTGGCTTTCAGTTGAAGCTTTGCTTAAACAGCAACACACAAACATTGAGTATTATTGAACTACCATAGATATGAGGATGCTTGAGTAAAATTCAAGTGCCGAGCGCACAAGGGCTGTGCAAGAAACGCAATTTATAAACTAAAATAGCGCTTTTTATTTGATTACTTTAGCGAATTTTTAAGGAAATAGTGCTGATGTAATGATGCAATTAGTAGCAAGAACCATTAAAGTACGTGAGCATAATTAAAAGGCTTGTAGTGTAAATGTCTTCAGATTCCATATTGTATTCTCCGTATACCTTGCCATGTGGCGTAACAGCGCGAAACCGTCTTGTTAAAGCTGCTATGGAAGAAAATATGTCGAGTATGGGAAATATTCCCGGAGAGTCTTTGTACTCACTCTATCGATATTGGGCCCACGGCAATTTAGGCATGGTGATCACAGGCAACGTTATGGTCGATAAAGGCGCCATGACAGGGCCAGGTGGCGTTGCACTCGAAAAAGATACCGACATCGCACCGTTTCAAAAGTGGGCAAAAATCATTAAGTCTAATGGCGCTTTAGCCATAATGCAGATTAATCACCCTGGACGACAGGTATTTAAAGCGATGAAAGGCAAAGCTATTGCGCCTTCTGCTGTACCGCTTGATATGGGTAAACACTCCAAGCTGTTTGCTCAACCACGAGAAATGACCTGCCAAGACATTCACGATGTGTGCAAACGTTTCGTTCAAACTGCTAAGCAAGCTGAAAAAGCCGGGTTTGATGGCGTTGAAATTCACGCCGCTCACGGTTACTTGCTTACGCAGTTTTTGTCTCCGCTTACTAATCAGCGTCAAGACGAGTGGGGCGGTTCTATTATTAATCGCGCCCGCTTGCTGATAAACATAGTCAGTCAGGTTCGAGCGGTTTGCGCTAAAGACTTTATTGTTATGGTAAAGCTTAACTCTGCAGATTTTCAGAAAAATGGTTTTTCTTTTGATGATGCCTGTGAGGTGGTAAATCGCTTGGAAGCCTTGGGTGTTGATGTTGTAGAGTTGTCTGGCGGCAGTTATGAAGCGCCTGCCATGCAAGGGCAAACCCGTGACGACACCACACTGGCCAGAGAAGCGTACTTTTTGGAATTTGCGCAGGCACTGGTGAGTAAAACTGATATTCCGCTTATGACAACAGGCGGTATAAAAAGGGCCGAGGTAGCAGAGGAAGTGATTGAGCAGGGCTGTGCTCTTGTTGGATTAGCCAGCGCCCTTGCTATTACGCCCGACTTAGCTAAAAAGTGGCAACAAGAATGGGCGTATTCGGGCATAATTCCACACTGCTCTTGGAAAGATAAATCGCTTGCAAGCCTTGCGAATATGGCCATGGTGCGAAGACAACTTAGACGCCTTGGGAACAACCTAACCACTTTAAGAAACCCGTCACCGCTGTGGAGTCTGATTCTTGATATGCTACATCGCAAGAAAATGACGAAACGAGACGTAGGTTAAACCTATTACACTTCTTTTTTGGCAGCCCAAATAAAAACACAGCGTTAAACGCTGTGTTTCATCATTCGTTCTTTTTGACGTTGCCAATCTTTGTCTTTAATGGTGTCACGCTTGTCATGGGCGTGCTTACCTTTTGCTAGGTGAATTTCTAGTTTCACCCAACACTTTTTCCAATACATAGACGTGGCAACGATTGAATAACCTTGGCGGTCTCGTGCACCCATTAAGCGGTCAATTTCTCGTTTGTTCAGCAACAATTTGCGAGCACGCTCTGGAGCAGCGATAACGTGGGTAGAGGCTTGATTCAGCGGACTAATTCTACACCCTACCAAATACGCTTCGGCATTCTGGATAATAATGTACGCATCGGTAATGTTCACTTTACCGGCACGAATACTTTTAATTTCCCACCCTTGAAGCTCAAGTCCGGCTTCGAACTTGTCTTCTAGGAAATAGTCGTGACGCGCTTTTTTATTCTGCGCGATATTTCCTGTGGTGTTTTTGTTGGCTTTATTCTTTTTCATGCTGGCTATTATACTGATTGTTCAAAGGAATGTCTTTAGTTGTCATTGTTATCTTATATTGGGGCATTTGGTTCAAAACCGAATACGAGCGAACCAAATTTTCTGTGATACAATGCGGCCAAGAGTTTTAATTGTAGTGGAATCAATGCCAAGTATTCATAGAAGCGCGCTGGTAGCTCATAGCGCAGAAGCCATGTTTAACTTAGTCAACGATGTAGCTTCCTACCCAGAGTTTTTGCCAGGCTGTACCGATAGCAAGATCCTCGACACGTCAGCGCAAAGCATGAAAGCGTCATTGTTAGTGGCAAAAGCTGGTATCAAGCAATGGTTTACAACGCACAACGTGTTAGAGCCAGGTAAAAGTATTCAAATGCAACTGGTCGACGGTCCGTTTCGCTCGCTTACCGGTGGCTGGACATTTTCAGCGTTATCAGAAGAAGCCTGTAAAATTGAATTAAACCTAGAGTTTGAATTCAGCAATAAGCTAGCTGAAATGGCTTTTGGTAAAGTGTTTAACAGTTTAGCCAGCAGTATGGTTGCAGCGTTTACAGACCGAGCGCGGAGCGTGTACGCATGAGTAAGAAGCTCATCAATATTGAGGTTGCCTACGCGTTACCCACCAAGCAAACTATCATTGATGTTGCTATTCATGAAAATGCGACGGTGGAAGAAGGGATAAACGCGTCTAACGTGCTTGAGCAGTTTCCCGAGATTGATTTGAAAGCAACGAAAGTGGGTATTTGGAGCCGCGTGGTTAAGCTTCGCGACACGCTTACCGATGGCGACCGTATTGAAATTTACCGCCCGCTTATTGCTGACCCTAAAGAAATCCGCAAGCGCCGTGCTGAGAAAGCGAAAGAGGAAGGGCGCGCTGACAAAATCACAGGTGGAAAGGTAAATCCACTTAAGGCGAAGTCATAGCAGTCAGCTGAGCACTTCTACGCCAGCACCAAAGATAGATACAAAAATGGCCTTCAAGTGAAGGCCATTTTTTTTAAAGAAGACAAAGGCTATTAGCTTTTTTCTGAAATACTGCCTAACTCCAGGAAAGGGGAGGCATCAATATCTTCAGCATCCATCATGCTAGCAATTCGCTGAACGGTAGCGACCATTTGGCTTTGCTCCCACTCTTTAAGCTGTGAAAAACGCTCGACAAAGTGTTCTTGAAGCGGGCGAGGTGCGTCAACCACTGCCTCTTTACCGCGTTCGGTTAAGAATACGCCCACTTTTCGTTTATCTTGCGTACTTCTTATGCGCGTAGCTAAGTCTCGTGATTCTAGTCTATCTAGAATATTCGTGATGGTTGCAGGGCTTAAGTTAATATTCTCTGCAATTTCGCGCACCATTATACCCGGGCGCTCTTCAATATTTTGCATCACCAATAGCTGTGGGCCTGTTAAACCCACGTGTTTACTTAGCTGCTTGCTGCGTAGGTCTACAGCGCGTATTACGCGCCGTAGTGCCACTAATAGTTCTTCTTCTTTTCGCATGTTACTTCCAACAAATGCGTAACCCAGCGGTTACTTAAGCAAATGAATAAAATGTTGGTGCTTATGATAGTGATCGATGACGTCATTAATGACCGAAATCTTCGACCAGCCCATAATATCATAGTTCTGACCACCTTCACTAAGGTGCACTTCGGCGCGATAGTACGTGGCCTTTTTGTTTTCGTCCAGTGCTGGTGTGTCACTTGGACCAAATTCAGGCTGTTCTGTCGATACAGGATGCACAGCATAAATGAACTCAGGGTCATTGCCCATATCAACGGTTAATACGAGTGCTTCGTCGGTATCTTCAATTTTTATTTCGAATTGCTGCGCTTTAAACTCCTCGCTTACTTCTGTTAGCGCAGGCTTCACCACTTTGTTGATGTAACGACGAACGGCAGTTTCATCTGGAAAGGTCACAATATTTTCAAGGCGCTCTTTCCAGTTTTTGTCAGAGTCATTATGCTGCGGTGTACCCGTTAGTACTTGTAAACTTTCACGTTTGTACGCCTCGATACGAAGGGCTTTCAATAGTCCCGATATAGCGATAAGCAACACAATAGCAAATGGCAGTGCGGCGGCAATCGTCATAGTTTGCAGCGCGCCAAGCCCACCAGCGTAAAGCAGCACTGAACTCACCACACCAACACCAACAGCCCAGTATACTCGTTGCCACAACGGCGTATTGTTTTCACCGTGTGAACACAGCATATCGACAACCATGGCACCCGAATCACATGAGGTTACAAAGAACACAATGACCATCAATACTGCTATAAGGCTTAGTACTGAAGCGAAAGGGAACTGCTCTAAAAATACAAACAGTGCCACTGAGGTATCTTCATTTACCATTTGTGCAAGTACGTCTTTGCCTTGTACTAACACCTGATCAATAGCGGCGTTGCCGAATACGGTCATCCAAAATAGTGTAAATGCTGATGGAATAAGCAGTACGCCCATTACAAATTCACGGATGGTTCTACCGTATGAGATACGCGCGATAAACAGGCCAACAAACGGTGCCCAAGCTAACCACCAACCCCAGTAGAAGATAGTCCAGCCACCAATCCAGTCCGTTTTTTCATAGGCGAACAGGTTAAATGTGTTACGCACTAAATCAGACAGATAAGCCCCAGTGTTTTGCATGAACGCTTGTAGTAAAAATACGGTTGGGCCTAAAACAAGAACAATTAAAAGTAGCAGTAAGGCTAAAACCATATTGGTTTCTGACAGACGGCGTATGCCTTTTTCCAGGCCAGTAGTTACAGAAATTACGGCTAAGCCAACAACGCCTGCCATTATAGCTATTTGAACACCAGTATTTGACGGTAGACCAAATAAATAGTTAAACCCCGCATTTACTTGCGAAGCGCCAAAGCCTAGCGACGTCGATACACCAAACACCGTTGATGTAACCGCGAATATATCAACCACGTGCCCAGGCCAGCCGTAAATCCGGTCACCAATCAAAGGATATAAAGCAGAACGCAGTGTAAGAGGTAAGTTTTGACGGTACGCAAAATAGCCCAAAATCAGCGCCACTACCGCATAAATTGCCCAAGCATGAACACCCCAATGGAAAAATGTGGTTTTCATTGCTTCGCGAACAGCATCAATACTTTCAGCCTGTGCAGTGGGGGGCGCTAAAAAGTGCATTAAGGGCTCGGCAACGCCAAAGAACATAAGCCCAATTCCCATTCCTGCTGCAAACAACATACTAAGCCAAGTCCCAAAGCTAAATTCGGGGCTTGCGTGATCTGGGCCTAACTTAATTTCGCCGTAGCGTGACATGCCGAGGAAAACAACAAACACCACAATTACTGCGACAGTAAATACATAAAACCAACTACCGTTGGTCACAATTGCGCTCTGAAGCTTTTGAAAAAGCGCGTCTGCTGTTTCAGGAGTACCAGCAGCGAAGATAAGTAAACATAGGATTAAAGCTGACGATGTAATAAACACCGGCTTGTTGAGTGGAGATTTATTTTCGTTCTCAATCACGCAGTAAATTCCTTTCACCTTTTATAAATTTCGGTTTATACGCAGAAATATACCGCATGGAGCATTTTTTATAAACATCAGATGAAATTATTTGATTTGTATGTATTTGGTCAATGAGTCAAAGTGCATTCTTTTTTTTGCAATTGTTTTTACGATAAAAATTAGACTTTCTGCTAGGTTTTAGGTGTTTTTGGTTAATTATTAATCGTTAGAGTAGAAATAATTAATAGATTGTGTATCGTAATATATGATCTTTTTGATATGTGTTTTAAGTAAACACTGTCCGAAGAATAAAAAAACAATTGAAGGAAACACACACAAATGCGAAAAACTCAGCTTAGCTGTGCAATCATCGCTGCACTGGCATCCACCTCTCTGGCTGCGCAAGAATCTAAGGCGCCCGCTAAACTTGAAACCATAGAAGTTACCGCCACGAAAAGAAGTGAATCAATCCAAGATGTCCCTGTCGCAGTCTCTGCGTTAGATGGAAAAGCATTAGAAAACCTCGGTATTGATAACTTCCAAGACTACGTAGAGTTTTTACCGAATGTGGTATTCCAAGGTACAGGTCCAGGGCAAAACGAAATATACATTCGTGGTGCGGCGACCACGCAATCAAGCATTACCCTGTCATCTGTTCAAGCACTTCAGCCCTCAGTGGCTTTCTATCTTGATGAAATGCCTGTTTCTATGGCTGGCCGAAACTTAGATATTTTTGCTACCGACGTTGAGCGTGTAGAGGTTCTACCTGGGCCGCAAGGTACGTTATTTGGTGCGAGTTCTCAGGCAGGTACAGTCCGCCTAATTACAAACAAGCCAGATCATTCTGGATTTGCTGCAGGCTTCGATACCAGTATCTCTACCACAAAAGGCGGAGATATGAGTAACACGGTGGAGGCGTATTTCAACGTTACTCCAACTGACAATCTTGCGCTGCGTGTGGCTGCCTACAATGAAAGTCAGGGCGGTTGGATTGATAACATTGAAAATGAGCCAGGAAATGGTGGTTACATTGGAAGTGCAGTAGTTATTGATCGTATTTCTGGAAATGCATTGCAGAAACAGGGCATCGATCCGGCTGCGATGGATGCACGTCGTGAAATTAATGGTTTTACTCGCAGTGAAGCCGCTGTTGTGTCGCCAAGAAACAGCGAACATGTTGAAGATAACTTTAATGACGCGGTCTACTCAGGGGCGCGATTCGGGTTGTCTTACATTATCAACGAAGATTGGGATGTTCTGGTTCAACACACTCAACAAACACTTGATACTGAAGGTGTGTTTGCCTACGACCCAACAGTGGAAGGCGAAAGCTCGGCAATACGCTTTCAAAGCGATGAAAACTCTGACGAATTTGGCTTAACCACATGGACCCTAAATGGTCGTTTGGAAAAACTAGATGTGGTGTATACCGGTGGTTACCTTGATCGTGAAATAGACACGCTTACCGATTACACCGGCTACACCAACGGCGGCTTATTTTCCGCGTACTATGTGTGTACGCACTATGAAACGCCAGATAATCCAGATGACGCGCGCTGCCTCGATCCAAGTAAATACTACAAAGAAGACACTACTAGCACTCGCTTAACCCACGAACTACGTTTCAGCACAACGATGGATACACCATGGCAGCTGACGGCGGGTGTGTTTTATGACGAACAGGAAGTAGGCTCGGTAGGCCAGTTTAAAATCGCAAGCCCTGAAATCTTTGAGAACCTTGCAAGTTCATGGAATGCGCTGGCGGGTGACCGTGGAATTAACAGCGATGGTGGCCCTTTCTCTCCTGAAATTAGCTTTGTAAACGACGTTACGCATACTATCGAGCAGATCGCAGTATTTGGTCAGCTAGGCTATGAAATTACTGATACGCTTACTGCTACCATTGGTGCGCGCTGGTATCAAATTGACGATATTTATCGCGGCGCTACATCAACACGCGACGTAACAGGTCGATTAGAAGCCTATGGTCAAGGCGTGCTAGATCCCGCCGTTTATGATGGTTTGGGTCTTGACGGCCAAGGTGTTGTCAATGCTATCCAAGATGGTTCATTGGAAATTGGCTTACTAGACGGTGACGGAGTACTCACGGTTGACGATACCATCTTCAAATTTGGCCTCGACTGGAAAGTAAATGAAAACGTATTGCTTTTCGCGAACTATTCAGAAGGCTTCCGTCCACCAGTAACAAACAGACTAGGCGGTGACGCAGCGGCAAATGACACTGGGGCGTTTGCGGATTTCCGTGTTCCGGTTTACTCAACAACAGATACGCTGGATAACTACGAAATTGGCCTGAAAGGTGACTTCTTAGACGGTATTTTGCGTGTTAATGCCACTGGTTACTATTCAGAAATCAGCGACTTGCAAACGTCGCGTTTCGATCCTGCGAATATTAGTTTCTTAGTCTTTACCGATAATGTTGGTGATGCAGAAGTTAAAGGGATTGATGCAGACATTACGTGGTTAGCGACAGATAACCTAGTCATTAACGCAGCATTTAGCGTACTGGATACTGAACTGGTTAGTATTAACCCTGAACTAGAAGGTATTGCGGCTGGCGTAGGCAGTGAGCTTCCGTACTCTGCTGATTTCTCAGGTAACATTAGCGCACGTTATTTCTTTGAGTTAGATGGCGGTAAAGAAGGGTATGTTAATGCATCACTTACCTACACCGGCGACCGTCTTGCTGGCATGGTGATGAACGCCTATGCCATGGAAGATGCAACTCGATTGATTTATGGCACGGGCTCGGGTCTGAAAATTAAAGATGAGGGTGACGAGTTTAAAGGTGCAACGTACCCAGGTGCAGATGGTGAAACAATTCGCGGTGGCCGCTACATTCAGGAAAGTTACGTGATTGGTAATGTATCTGTGGGGATGACGTATCAAAACTGGAAAGTTGAAGCATTCGTTGACAACGTTTTCGACAAATCAGCAATCTTGAACATTGATACACAGCAGTATACGCCTAAGGTTGTGACTAATCGCCCTCGTACTATAGGTCTTCGCTTCTCTTACGACTATTATTAATAGTTATCAGTGGTTGATGTAACGTTAACCACGCAATAGCGTTATCAAACGGCAGACATAAGTCTGCCGTTCTCATTACTAAAGCTAAAAATTTCGGTAGTATCTGTATTTAGTAACTAACGCGTATACTAAAATAGCAGCTGTGCTGAAACGCTCGTATTTATGTATTTAATTAGGCTCATAAAAGCGCGCTATATTTCGCAAATAGAATAATAAAGTAGGCTATGACACCAGAAGAATTTCAACAACAAGTACGCGCTGTAAAGCAGGCACTGCAGCGTGGACAGTTCTCAATTGCAATGGAAAGCATGCAAACGCTTTTTTCTGCATCGTTGAGCGATCAACAGAAGGCGGAAACACACTATTTAACAGCGGTTATTCAAAGGCTGTCTAAACAATATAACGAAGCGTTTAAACATATTGATGCGCTACTTGGTCTTAAGCCAGATTATGGTAGAGGATATCAAGAGTTAGCTTATTGCCATGAAGCCACCGGCAACCATCAAGCAGCGGCTAACGCATTTTTTAAAGCTACGCATTTTAACCCCGCGCTAATTAGCAGTTGGAAAAAGCTCCTTACCATTTATAAAAGCCATGACGACGTACCTGCAGTATCAATGGCGACCCAGCAAATCGAACATTTGCAGTCGTTTCCTGCACCGGTACTCGGTGCTTACGATTTAATGTATGAAAAGCAGTTTTCAGCAGCAGAGCAAGTATGCCGACAGTTTTTAACTAAGCAAAAACATCATCCAGAAGCAATGATGTTACTTGCTGAAATAGGCATGCAGCTTAAGGTATATAGCGATGCTGAATTTCTTTTAGAAAGCTGCGTTGAGCTTTATCCTGACAATGAGCGTGCCGCATTAGCCTATCAAAATGTTTTATCTAAACTAGGCAAATTCCCAGATGCGGTGAAGGTAGCGAAGGCGCGATTAGCGCTGAACCCAGAAAGCTTTGCTATTAAAACCAGCTTGGCCCATGCACTTGTTGGCGTCGGTCAGTTAGATGAAGCAATAAGCCTATACAAAGAAGTGTTGTCACAAAATGCTGATAGACCTAAAGTGTGGGTTGCATTGGGCCATGCGTTAAAAGCAAAAGGCGATACTACGGATGCCGTTAACGCCTATGAAAAAGCGGTTGAATACGCGAATGATTACGGCGACGCTTATTGGAGTTTAGCGAATACAAAAACCTACAAATTTAGCGACAACATGCTGTCGCAAATGTGCAAGCAAGTTGAAGCTAGCTCGATAAAGTTAGACGATAAAATTCACATTTGTTTTGCGTTAGGTAAAGGGTTTGAAGACAAAGGCCAGGCAGATAAAGCGTTTGCCTACTATGACCAAGGCAATAAACTTAAACACAGTACGCTTCAATTTGATATTAGTAGAACAGAGAAGGCCTTAGACGCTCAGCAGCAGGCTTTCACGGCGGATTCTTTCAGTTCAAAACAGGGCTGCCAAGCTCCCGATCCTATTTTTATTGTGGGCTTGCCTCGCGCTGGTTCGACATTATTAGAGCAAATCCTCGCGTCACATTCGCAGGTAGACGGCACCATGGAGCTACACGATATATTAGGTATTGCTTCATCATTAAGTCATCAAAAAACACCTTATCCGTTTAACGTGAGCGAACTAGATAGTGCAACCCTCGAAAAGCTTGGTGCCCGTTATATTGAGCAGACTAAAGCTTACCGACAAGGCGCGGCATTTTTCATTGATAAAATGCCCAATAACTTCATTCACATAGGCTTAATTAAAAAGATACTGCCTAACGCCAAAATTATTGATGCACGCAGAAACCCAATGGACTGCTGTTTTAGTGGCTTTAAACAGTTATTCGGTGAGGGGCAAGAGTTCAGCTATTCGCTTGACGATATTGGCCGTTACTATAATGCTTATGAACAGCTTATGGATCATTGGCATAGTGTGTTGCCTGGGGAAATTCTTACTGTACAGCACGAAGATGTTCTGGATGATTTGGAAGGGCAAGTTAAACGCATTCTAGATTTTTGTGGGTTAGATTTTGAAGAAGCATGCTTAGCGTTTCACCAAACCAAACGGGTGATAAAGACGCCAAGCTCTGAACAGGTTCGCCAACCTATATACAAAACAGGGATGGGGCAGTGGAAGCCTTTCGAAAACTATTTAGCTGAGCTTAAACAAGCACTAGGCAGAGACACCTCAAAGCCAGATAATTAATGGATAGTCAAAAATGAAGAGTCATGGCTGTCTTTAAGTCATGACTCTTTTTTAATTAGTTAAAACGTATCAACTACCTTTTAAGGCTGATACGGAAGCGAAGATTGATGAAGGATAATGCGAATTTTTCCGTCTTCACATTGTTTGAAAACAAAGCTCTTGTTTACAAAAATATGGCTGTCGTCTTCGCCGATAAAGTGTACGTTACACTGAACAATGGCAAGCTCACCGTTTAAGATAAAGTCTTCTTCGCTATACCAAACCTTCACCCATGGCTTTAATTTAAAGCCATTGTCGTTTGGATAGTCGCTATTACCGCCTACGAAATAAGATAAAGCGCCTTCTTTTGTTGGGCGAAATGTTTGAGAGCCAAAAGTAAGCGTAGGTTTAAAGAGTACTTTTCCATTATCGTAGTCGTAGTTATCTGACAGCACTTGTGAAGCGAATGCTTTTACATCGCCACCTTCAGCGTGCACTTTACCTACCGCTACTACATTGTCGCACCAAGTTTGTAGTGCGGTATGAACCATTTCTTCTGTGAACATGTTATTTCTCCCAAGATAATGTGCAATGTTATATTGTATCATTATGATTTGTTTACAATATCGATAAATTAATGAATTGTAACTGTTTATCCGTGATAGTCATTTTCTATCAGCAAGCGCTAAGACCTGTCGATTGCATAACTTCAATTTTTTCAATAAGAAAACCTGTTACCTATTAGACATTAAAAAATGTTAATCATTCTTAATCTAATCTTCTGTTTTCAACGTTACAACGTTATCTGATGTCGAGTTTACAAGCTATTACATCTGTAATGCTTAGACTTAATGTAGAAGGTTTAGTCATGAATGACGTTACACAGCTAATATTGATGTATTTCATCATACCGCTGTGGTTCACAGCAGGGATAGTCGACTGGTTTTGCCACCGCAGCAGTAATATTGCTGCTACCGCGGGGCCGAAGGAGTCCTTAATTCATCTACTGATGTTTATAGAGGTAGGAATTCCTCTTTTTATGGTTCTCCTCTTTGAGGTGAATAGTTTAATTATTGCTGCAGGTATTCTGTTTTTCTTCTTACATGAATTAACAGCACTGTGGGACGTTAGCTATGCGGTATCGAAAAGAAGAGTGGGGCCTATTGAGCAGCATGTGCACAGCTTTTTGGAAATGATACCGCTGCTCGCATTAATTTTGGTAATTGCCAGACATTGGTCTCATTTTATAGCGTTATTCGGACTGGGCGAAAGTCCTGCTGATTTTGGTCTGCGGTTTAAGCAAGAGCCCCTTCCAACATGGTATTTACTATCAGTTATCGCCGTTGCTACCGTGCTAGAATTTTTACCTTATGTAGAGGAGTTGATTAGAGGTATGAAAGCAAAAGAAAAAAGTTCACAAGAAAAAACGACGTTGTCTTCAGATGAAGAAAAACAATCCAATAGTAAAGCGGACGTTTCACATCAGGATGCAGAAGCTGCGAGCCCTTATGCATCATCTGTTGCAGGTGAAGAAGACCCAGGTGTAGCGCTTGAAGAATTGGTAGAAAGCAACAAGAAGTGACGCTTCAATAGTAAATAATAAAAGGGCAAGCGAGACCGCAAATACTAGAGCTACTATCGCCTAGTTAGCCTAAACTTGACCAGAATCTAGGTAATGTGGTGCCTTGTCGCTTTACATAGTTAAAGGCACCACCGCGACATAAAAAGTGTTGTATAAAATACAGCGGGTAAATATGGCAGCTTCGTACAAAGTTACTGAATACTTAAAAGCCCGCTTAGTACTTACGACGTTTGAGCCCCGTCTCTGCCAATATTTTTGCTGAGATCTCTTCAATCGAGTACTTAGTGCTATTTAAAAACGGGATTTTTTCCTTTCTATACAAGTTTTCTACTTCACGCAGTTCCATTCGACATTGTGGCAGCGATGCATATTTGCTGTTTGCACGGCGCTCTGAACGTATTTGATGGAGTCTATCCGCTGCAATCGTTAGCCCAAAAAGCTTATGTTTGAACCTGCGTAGGGCAGGGGGAAGCTTAAGCATGTCGCCCATGTCTTCTTCTGTAAAAGGGTAGTTCGCTGCTTTTATTCCGTATTGAAGTGCTAAGTAAAGACTTGTTGGCGTTTTACCCGAGCGTGAAACACCAGTAAGAATGATGTCTGCTTCATCGTAATCTTTTAGGTTAGAGCCATCGTCATTAGCCAATGCGTAGTTCACGGCCTCAATTCTAATATCGTAGGTGGTTTCGTGGATACTGTGTGTACGATGTTTTTCTGGTTTTGAAGGAACACCCAATACTTTTTCCAGTGGCGCTACGAATTGATCGAGAAAATTATAGTTAATGCCCACAGATTTCGAGATTATTTTGCGAATATCTACATTCACAATTGTATAAAAAACGAGCGGCCTTTCTCCGGTGTCTTGAAAACTTTCAGAAATTTGCTGTAAAACTTTGTGAGCTTGTTCCTCAGTTTCAACGAAAGGAATGGTGTTGTGATTGAAAGAAACGGGAAACAGGGAAAGCAGGGCGTGGCCGAAGACCTCTGCAGTGATGGCTGTACCATCTGAAATATAAAAAGCTGTGCGCACAACATATCCTTAACATTGGTGTAATTTTATTACAAAAGTAATAAAGGGTTTACATTCTGAATTTCCCCATTCTAAGATGATTTCGTCGAAAAGCTACACGGTTCTTGTGAATGATGGCAAATATCAATAGGTTTGCTGTCAAACGTAATGGACAGCGTTAACAGTGGTTTTCACCACATATCGACTACAATTTGATGAGTTTCAGGTGACAAAAAGCACAAACCTGAAATTAACCTCATACCCTACACATAAAAAAGCTGGAGGCTTGGGCTGTGCAAGAATACGTACTTTGGTATCAAGAACTGGGCATGCATGATGTGGGTCGCGTAGGCGGCAAAAATGCATCATTAGGCGAGATGATTTCAAACCTGGCGAACGCCGGTGTGCAGGTGCCGGGAGGTTTTGCTACCACCGCCGAGGCATTTAATGAGTTTCTAGAGCAAAGTGGCCTAGAAGCGCGTATCCACGAAGTCTTAGACTCGTTAGACGTAGATGACGTAAACGCACTGACCGAAGCGGGTAAGAATATCCGCCAGTGGATCATCGACACACCTTTCCAAGGAAAGCTAGAAGAAGAAATCAAAACTGCGTTTGTCACATTACAGGGTGATGCAGGTGAAGAAGCGTCATTTGCAGTGCGTTCATCAGCCACGGCTGAAGATATGCCTGATGCGTCTTTCGCAGGTCAACAAGAGACTTTCCTAAACGTTAAAGGCTATGAAGCCGTGCTTGTGGCAATTAAGCACGTGTTCGCATCGCTATTTAACGACCGCGCTATTTCATATCGCGTTCACCAAGGATACGACCACAAAGGTGTGGCGCTATCTGCAGGCATTCAACGCATGGTGCGCAGTGATATCGCATCATCAGGCGTTATGTTTACTATCGATACCGAGTCTGGCTTTGAAGACGTTGTATTTATTACCAGCTCATTTGGTTTAGGTGAAATGGTGGTGCAGGGTGCGGTTAACCCTGATGAGTTCTATGTTCACAAACCAACACTTGATAAAGGCCTGCCTGCTATCGTTCGTCGTAACCTTGGTAGTAAGCTTACTAAAATGGTGTACTCAGACGATGAAGCGCACGGTAAACAGGTGTCTATTGTCGATATTGATGCAGCTGACAGCAAAACCTTCTCACTAACAGACGATGAAGTAATGGAGCTTGCTAAGCAGGCACAAATTATTGAACAGCACTACAAGCGTCCTATGGACATTGAATGGGCCAAAGACGGCGCAGACGGCAAGCTTTACATTGTTCAGGCTCGCCCTGAAACAGTACGCAGCCGTGAAGACTCACAGAGCATTGAGCGTTTCCAACTAAAAGGTCAAAGCAACATCGTTGTTGAAGGCCGTGCAATTGGTCACAAAATCGGTGCTGGTGTAGCGAAAGTGCTTGATTCAATTGAAGAGATGGACAAAATCCAGGCGGGTGATGTTCTGGTAACTGACATGACAGACCCTGACTGGGAACCCATCATGAAGAAGGCTTCTGCTATTGTTACCAACCGTGGTGGCCGTACGTGTCACGCGGCAATCATCGCGCGTGAGTTGGGCATTCCAGCGGTGGTTGGTTGTGGGAACGCGACTGACAGTATCAAGAACGGCGACAAAATTACTGTGTCTTGTGCTGAAGGTGACACCGGTTTTATCTACGGTGACGAACTAGAGTTCGATGTAGTGACGTCACGCATTGACGCAATGCCTGACCTACCGCTGAAAGTCATGATGAACGTGGGTAACCCCGACCGCGCATTTGATTTTGCTCGCTTGCCAAACGCAGGTGTTGGTCTTGCGCGTCTTGAGTTTATTATCAACCGCATGATTGGTGTGCACCCTAAAGCACTACTTAATTTCGACAGCCAGCCTGAAGAGTTGAAAGAAGAAATTAGCGATATGATTGCAGGCTACGAGTCGCCTACGGAATACTACATCGAGAAATTGGTGGAAGGTATTTCAACCATTGGCGCTGCATTCTCGCCAGAGAAAGTTATTGTTCGTATGTCAGATTTCAAATCGAACGAATACTTCAACTTAGTGGGCGGTTATCAATACGAGCCAGACGAAGAAAACCCAATGTTGGGTTTCCGTGGTGCAAGCCGCTACATCTCTGAAGATTTCCGCGATTGTTTTGCCCTTGAATGTGAAGCCATAAAGCGCGTTCGCAACAAAATGGGCTTGACCAATGTTGAGATCATGATCCCGTTTGTTCGTACATTAGAAGAAGGTCGTCAAGTTATCGAGCTTCTTGAAGAGCAGGGACTTAAGAAAGGTGAAAATGGCCTTCGCGTTATCATGATGTGTGAACTGCCATCAAACGCTTTGCTTGCTGATAAGTTCCTAGACATTTTCGACGGTTTCTCTATTGGGTCTAACGACTTAACGCAGTTAACCCTAGGTCTAGATCGCGACAGTGGTCTTATCGCGCACTTGTTTGATGAACGTGATGAAGCGGTCAAAGCACTGTTGTCAATGGCAATTCAGGCAGCGAAGAAGCGTGGAAAATACGTGGGCATTTGTGGTCAAGGTCCATCAGATCACGAAGACTTCGCCGCGTGGCTGGTACAAGAAGGGATTGATTCGGTATCACTTAACCCTGATACCGTGGTTGAAACCTGGCTTTACCTGGCTGAAAAGCACGGCTAATTACGTAGCTCGGATGTGAAGGCGAGATAGGGTCAGAATTATCTAGTTTTCCATCTAACGTCGTGTTATTTCACGACGTTATCGCTTTGATATTATTGAAAAAGAGACCATAAGGTCTCTTTTTTTGTTAGGCAACTTAAAGTGATGGCCACTCATCTAGAAGCAAATCTTTGCTCGTGTTTCATTCCTTAAAAAAACTGTGGTTATTTAGCAAAACTATGCATTTTTGCGTGTTGAAAACATGACTTTGTGTAATTAAAAATGTAATATTACAAAGTGACTTTCACTTTGAATCTTTGATTAATAATTAACTTGGTTGAATTCTCATGGCACATAATGACAGCGCAGTTTCAGTAAATACTTCCGAAGAAAACGTTATGCAATCACGCTCTGTGGTAGAGCAGTTGGCGGAAGCGCAAAAAGAAATTAACGAGCTTAAAATGCAGTTAATGTGGATGGAACGCAACTACGAGTAAGAATAACCTGTTAGAATAAGGCGGGAATTAACCGTCAAACACTGAAAGTGTTTTCCTTCTAATTGTAAGGTTACAGGTTGATTTACAGTTTGAATGAAAGGAGGTCATGTTGGCCTCCTTTTTTGTTTGCCCAGCGAAGCTGGCAAACCCGTCAGGTTGAAAGAAACCTGAATCACCCTGACTGAGGGGAAGA
>NZ_JANHZQ010000039.1:0-44108 GCF_041414725.1 Alteromonas sp. DY56-G5
TAGGCCTGCCGCCAGCGTTCAATCTGAGCCATGATCAAACTCTTCAATTAAATATATCGAAATATGAATCGTCGTTGTGACACTCTTAACGAGTGCCCACACAGATTGTCTTGTCTAAATTTTTAAAGAACATTCACTTGAAGCCGTTGCTTCTTAGTGACTCACCCTGTTCGAGTGAGGTGCGCATTATACGCTGGAAGTTTTCGTTGTCAACACTTTTTGAAAATTTATTTTCTGAAGCGCTTCTTCTAAACTCCCGTCTTTACTGACCTATAAAGGTAGTAGAGACTTACTTCAGGAGGCTTGCTGTTTTGCTTTTCCCCCGAAGCGGATGCGCATTTTAGGGAAATGAGCGCTCACGTCAACACTTATTTTGAAAAAGTTGAAAAAACTGAACTAACCGTCTATTTTTCGCTCAAATGTGATAATTAGTAGACAATATGGACTAATTACTAATAGGATAGGAATTCAGATCCTATAAAGTAGTAGTTCTTAAAGTAGTATTTGATCCTGCCGTTATTATATTAATGCTTAATATTAGCGATAGATATTAAGGCTTGCGTAAAGGAATACGTATAAGAATGTATATAAGCGTAAATGACCTATGCTTTGTGTTCTTTATAAATGTATTAATACTGGTGGTGTCAGAAATTGACTACGCAATAATTATAAAGGTGGGTTTATGTTACGAACTCTTACACTGCTGTCTGCGGCAATACTAGCAACTCATGTTAGTCATACAGCAATGGCACAAGAAGTATCCTCAAATGATGTTGTTCAGCCACCCGCGTCAGCGAATGTAGAAAGCGCTGATCAGTCAAATCATTTTCAAACCGCCTTCTTAAGACGTCAAGTAAACCAAACTATGTCGGTTGGCCGAGCAATCAGTTCAATCGCTGGTCATTATCCGCAAGAGATTGTGTCTATTGTGGATATTGCTTTAGATACCTATCCAGACAAATACAGAGAGATCATTTTTGCTGCTATCTCTGCACAACCTGCGTCTACTGAAGAGATTGTACAGCTGGCTATTGAGAAAGAAGTAAGTAGCTGCCCTAACATTGTTCAGTTAGCGATAAAAGCAGAGCCGACTTATGTCGACTTTGTTGTGCAGGCTGCTGCGGTTTCAACACCTGAAGAGCTAGATGAGATTGTACGCGTTGCCGTGCTTACTCAACCTGACGCAGCAGACAGTATTGTTCAGACATTGTCGCAAGAACATCCAAATAAGATTGTCGATATCATGACAAGCGCATTGAATGCTGTTCCTTTTGTTGGTGAGTATGTAGTGGATGCGCTTCTGGCCGTGTTTCCTAGCGAAGCAGAAACGGTAGTTGAAACGGCAGTGAGAGAGTCTGCGCGGCAGCGTGAACAAGTAATGCGTATTTTAAATACTGCGCAACACGCGGGTGTATCTCAGGATAAGTTAAAAGAATACGCTATGTCTGCCGGACTAAGCGAAGACGACTTTAATAGTGCACTGGGCAATTAACCGCCTACTAATTGATTTTTAAAAAAACGGCGTATTGACTTACTCAATACGCCGTTTTTGTTTATAGCTGTACTAGTATCTTCAACCCATACCTGCTTTTTAACAACAAGCAGCAAGCGATAGCAACCAAGCCTACTCCACAATTAAACTCGATGTTTTCAAAAAAGCTCAGTTGTTAAGGGAGTGCAACATAGCGGCTTCTTTATAAAGGGTTAGTTCTGCCTTTAGTAAGTCCACTTTCGCTTTTATCTCTTTTATTCGGGCCTTAATTTCATTTTGTGCGCGCGCATTTAACACGAACATATCACTGTCACCTGCATCGAAACGTGTTTTTTCTACTTTAGAAAGGGTTTTCGCTAGCGCCGCATTTTCACTTTGAAGAGCAACAATGTCTTTCGCCTGCCCCCAATAAACTAGCGCTTGTTCAAAACGCTGAGTTATCGCTTGCTCAGTAGAGGTTAGCTTGTGCTCTAGCTCTCTTTGCTTTGACTGTAATTGGGCTTGTTCAGCTTTCGCCTTCCTGTTTCCTAAAGGGTAGGAAAACGACAGACCTACTTTTGTTTCGGTACCGTCTAAATTTGACGGACCAGAACCGATATCTCTTGCAACCGATGCTTTTAAATCTAACTTCGGCAATAACGCGTTACTAGCCAGCGCAGCCTTGTTATTTACCACCTGCTGTTCTAATTTCATCACATCAAGTTCAGGGTGATTACGAAGGGCATTGCGAAGAGTCATAAGCTGACCGTTACCAACCCAGAAAGGCCAGTTGATATCTTTAGGCGGATTCGCTTCATCTACTATCAACATATCTCCCTTAGGTGAACGCCAATAAAAAGAAAGCATTTGAGCATGTGCGTCTCGCTTTTGCTTAAGCTCGGCAAGCAAAAGGCGCTGTTGCAAAATGTTGGCTTTAAATTCTGTCAGCACAACATTGGCTAAATCTCCTTTCTCTACGCGGGTCACCAACGCTCTTTCACGTTGTGTTGCGGTGTTAAGCAACTCTGTAACGGCATTAACCTGCAATGCGCTTTCGTACCACGCAACATATTCACTAACCCCTTTGTAAACAAAGTCATTAATTAAACTTGTCGCTAACGCTTGCCATTGTGAAGTCGCTAGCCCTGCATTGGCTAACTCCGTTCTACGCTTATCCAGTTCTCTGTTTTTAAGTAGGGAGATGGCAATGCCCACACTAGCCTCGCCGCCAGACAAGGTTTCGTAATCGGCTTCGTACACTGGAAAATCACCGTCTGATATACGATACTCGGTATAAACTGAGCCATTAAAGTCTTCGAACGGATTAGAAAAGCGCTGCGTTAAATTAGTACCATCGTAATATCCGCTAACGCGGCTACTGGTTTTCTGCTCTATAAAAGGATCAAAACTGCTTCTTGCTATTTCTAACTCGGCTGCAGCTTGATAGTTTCCTTCATTTATCGCCCTAACGTAGGGATGATAGTTCACCATACTCTGGATAAGTGCATCGATTGATGGTGCTTGCCTAGTATTTTTGTTTTGCGCTGCTGCATCAGAAACATGAGTGCTAATAACCGCAAAAGTTGCAAGCACTGCTAATGTAAACCTTCGAATTACCATATTGATGCCCCAGCCCCCTTGGCTCCACCGGTAGTAGGCTCTTGCGTTGGCAATGGCGGGAAGTTGTTCAACTGTCGCCACATCTCGTAACCTAGACGCACCTCTTCTAATAACACCCACGCTTTAACCCGGCTACCCAAACGCGCAGAACTTTCAGCTGGCCAAGGAATATCAGACTCGTCAGGTCTAATCCACACGTTAAAATCGCCAGTAGCATTAGCAACAGGCTCTACATACACAACTTCACCACCAAAGGTACCTATTGCACTACCCGGCCATCCACTAAACTGAAAAACGGGCCAGCCATCAAATTGCAAACGCGCCTTTGCACCAGGCTTAACCAGCGGTGCGTCTAACCCTCTCACGGTAACGCGAACGCTGCGTTTTGCATCTGCTGGAATAAACTGCCCAAGAATATCGCCCGACTTTACGAACGTAGACACACCGCCTGATAGCAACCGAACAACCGTACCGTCAACGGGTGCATATTTAGTTTGCGTCGATTGGCGAGATAAAATCATGCTTACTTCATTAATTTCCGAAACAGAGGCGGCAGCTTTTGCTCGCAGTTCCTGCACTTTTATCTCGGCCTGTTCTACTTCTTTGCGTGAAACCAGCCCTTGCTCTTGCAGAGACTGTTGACGCGCCAGGTTGTTCTCAGCATTTCTTACTGCTGTTTCATTAGCTTGATTCTTTAAGTTCGCTGCTGAAAGCTGAGATCGCAGCTTCTCAAGTCGCTGCGCATCAATATCGATTAACGTAACGATTGGCTCGCCGGCTTTTATTTGTTGGCCTTCCCTTACGTGCCACTGCTTTACTTGTCCATCAACTAACGCATTTATTGGTTGAGTTCTGTCTTTAGGATCGAGCGAGTCGACCATACCGGTGCCATAAGCCGTTTGGATCCATGGTGTGAAATACAAAATTAATCCAGCTGCCAACACCAAGAAGATGATAACTCCGGTAATTACACGATGAAGCTTTGGCACTTTCAATGAAGGCAATGAAGTGATGTTATCTAAAAAGCGACGTTCTGCGTGATTCACTTACTCACCCTCCTTATTGTTCTTTAAAGCCGTGCTGCTCTCACTTGCGTTAGCAGCACTAATCGGTGACTCACCATTTGAATACTCATTTAACATTGCCGTTGCGTTATCGTGCAGATGCAACACACCTTCGAAACAATCTGGCAGTGGCATATTGGTAAAATACATGACGGTAAAATCATATTTACTTAAGCGTCGCAGAAGTCGCGCCCTCAACTCTACCGGTATTGCGTCGAAGTGCTGATTCAAAATGAGCAGCTTAGGTTTACCAATAATTGCGGCGGCAAGTTTAAGCAACAAAAACTCCAATGGCTGCAGCGGTGCCCCTAATACGGATACTTTAGTCTGCAAACCCTCTGGTAAGCTATCTATCACTTTGGTCATTTCTACTTCCTCAAGCGCTGCGCGAATATCAGCGATGGTTGCCTGAGGATGTGCCAACTTTAAGTAGCGCTCTACAGAAACTTCGATAATTAAAGAACGATCTAGAATGGTAACGGCCTGCCGTAACTCATGGGTGTCGTAATCGTTTAGACTAAGTTCTCCTAACAAGATGTCGCCCGATTTAACGCGGTCATATTGCTTCAGCAATCCTAGCAGTTGCTTCTGCACCCAACTTTTATCAGTAGTAACAAAATACTTAGTGCCAGGTTCGAAGATAACATTGAGGTGGCACGCATCATTACCATGTTTAAGTTCAACATCGTTAAACACCAATTTAGAAGAAGCTGGTATATGTTCCGACGTATTGAGCTCTTCCTGCGGCATGTCAAGAGCGCCACCCAGCTTCTCGGCAGCGCCATATAACTCATAGTAAAGTTTTAAATATTGGGTAAAGCGAGACAGCCCAAAGAAAACAGCAGACATCACAAGCTCAGCAGCCACTAGCTGACCGATAGAAAGCTCGCCTTGTACAACCAGAACACCACCGATACCAAGTAGCGAAGCACTCGCCACGGCATACATCAATAGAAACATAACCACCTGCGAAAAGGTGTAGTGAAAGTGGCTTTTGTGCTTTTTCACATAGTTACTGATATAACCTTCGGTGCTGCGCCCTGCGTATTCAACATGATCAGCTGACTTAAAGAATTCGTGAGCAGTTGCAATATCGTGTAGCCACTTTGCAGAATCGTATTTCGCGTTAGACAATTCAATAGCCGTGCGCTTAGCACCACGCCCCCAAATTTTCCAAACCGCATACATGGTAAGTAAAAGCACCACATTAAACGCGAAAAGCGCTGGGTGGTAGAATGATACTAGAGTGAAACCTACCAGCATCTGTAGTACAAGCGCGAAACCATCAATCATTAAAGACGGCATATTCTTTTGAAAAGTCATTATGTCGAAGTAGCGCTGTGTAATGCTAACGTTTTGTCGACCTTCAAAAAAACTGTGGGGCGCGAGAATAGTTTTTAGCCCTAAGTCTGCGGTAAGACGGGCGTACACTTTACGCTCGTAGAACTCCATCACTCGCATACGCAGCGCGCTAAATACGCCAGATATAAATAAAGTAAGAAATAGAATGACGGCCAATATGATAACTGCCCGAGTTGAACCGATATTGGCGATACTATTAATCAGCGTTTGAACCGCTATAGGTACCGCAAGGGTCATTAAACTAATTGCTACGCCGTATGCGATAGCAACCCAAAAAAAGCCAGCCTCTGGTTTCAATAGCGAAAATAAGGTCTTTCGCGTTTTACGTAAATCAATTGGTTTAGCCATAGTTATGTCTTCAATATACCGCTAGCTTAAAAATCAGTGACGCGCTGCTTTTAATCGTACAAAAACAACGCTAGATAGTGTATTGCAATAGTTAGTTAGAATAAATCTGTTATATTCTTAATAGTTCATCGAAAAAAATGGGGTCAGAGTACATTTTTTGCCCCTAATACCTTAATAATCGAGTAGCTTGTTGAAGTATGCATCACCTAAACTACCATCATTTATATTATTTCTATCTTGTTGCCCGTGAGGGTAGCATTGCGAAAGCCGCTAAATTACTCCACGTTACCCCGCAAACCGTAAGCGGGCAACTAAGCACCTTCGAAAATCAGTTAGGTTATTCTCTCTTTGATAGAATAAATAAGCGCCTATACCTGAACGCGAGAGGTAAAGTAAGTTATCAGTATGCCAGCGAAATATTTCATAAAGGTAATCAACTAGCTGAAATACTTAACAATAGCGATGAAGTGAATACGAAAGAATTTGTGATAGGTATTACTAATGGTATTCCAAAAGTGCTTTTTTACGACTTTGTGCATGCCACCATGCGTAGGTTTTCACAGGTTAAATACGTGATAAAAGAGGATAGCTTCGACGGTTTGTTGAAAGAGCTCGCCATTAACGCCATCGATTTCATTCTAGCAGACAGAGGCATAGCCCCTGGTACACAAATAAGCGCCAATAGTTTTTTCTTAGGCGAAAGTTCGTTGAGCTTCTTTGCTAAAGCACCGCTTACTGAAGAACAGACTTTTCCAGAGTGTTTAAATCAAATGCCGTTGCTAATTCAGGGGAATACTTCAGGAATACGGCAAGCACTTACAAGTTGGCTTGAGACACAACAGCTGTACCCCAAAGTGGTAGCCGAATTTGACGATACTGCTTTGCTTAAACTTTTTGGCAGCGAAGACTTCGGTGTTTTCTGCGCACCATCGGCAATTTCAAAGCACGTAGAAGAGCAATATGACGTGCACTGTATTGGTAACGCAAGCACACTAAATGAGAGATACTATGCCATTACTGGCAAAAGCCGTGCTGACTACACGATAAGTGAAGCGATTGTTGCCTCGGCTCGCGAAATTTTAGCGTGACGCTCTGAGTTATGGTGAGTTATGGGGTCAGAGTCGGGACTCTGACCCCAATGCTTCATATAGTCGCGTTTTAAACTGTTCTGAGCCAAGCGCCTTACCTATTTGACTGTATGTTCAAATACGCTCTATATCTTTATTTGAAAGTTCGTCTTGAAAAAGTGCGCTGTAAGACTTTTGCCGTGCTTCAGGATCTGTGCCCAATGATGTATATATTGGGTGCTCAGTGCATAATGAGGTGTGAACCCCACGTGCATTGCGATAATAGCTTGACCACTTATAATTAGCTGGGTGTTTCGCCAGGCCAGCTCTTACTGGATTGAGCTCAATGTAGCGTGACACAGTCATTAGGTATTTTTCTGAATCCACTACACAGGAACGAAAACGCCCTTCCCATAATGTTCCGGTGCGCTCATATTTTGCATTAAATCTTCTTACATACATTCGACCGATTGACTGCATCATTGCACTTACCCCCCTATTATCTTCTTGAGGTGTGCAAAGTAAATGCACATGATTTGTATCAATACCCAGACATGTATATGTATATTAAACTTTTTCGCCTAGACATTGAGCCATTTTACGTAAGCAATAAAGTCCGTTTCACTTAGAAAGCAATTAGAACGATTATTGCCGCGTTGAATAACATGTAAAGGGAAACCTGCTGGGGAAATCCTTCTCCTTCTTGCCATACTATAGCTCCGATTAGTCGTTATTACTTATCGATGATAAGTGGACTTTTGCGGAGTACAATCCTGTACCTAGAAAATCAGGCTCAAAGTTCAGCAATGAAGTTGTTGGAGTCAGTGAAGCACTTGTGGGTCAGAGTCATGACTCTGACCCCAATGCTTACTGCATGTTACGCTGCAACGCCATCATTTATGTTTTGCGAGTAGAAACTTAGCGTGAGTATTTTTTCTAATATGTAGCGTAGCGCATCGTTTATAGGTATAAGCTTATCGCCTAACTCGTAATCCAGTTGCGCCAGCTTTTGTCTACCTTCAGCAATCATTGGTGGTTTGCTGTTTGATATAGACATGGGGTCAGAGTAGTTACTCTGACCCCATGCTGGCTGTATAGCAATCAGCGCGGCCGCATACTTCTCTGGTACAGCTTGCTTAATTGGTTTACACACCGAAAGTGTGGCTTCGCCAGATTTGGTTTTATAACCTGCTGCACCGAACATACGGCAAATGCCAGGTCGGTATTCGTAAATTCCGCAGTAGCCTTCTTTACCATCCAAACTTAAGCGTTGATATTGTTTACAGGCGAAGCCGCTGTAGTTGTCTAGCTCGTCAAACGCCTGTTCAGCCCGTCCTGTATCAAACAGATGAAGTGCTAAAGGCAGCATCTCCAATGGCGAAACTTCAATGTCGGGGTTATTGCAACATGCACCACATTTCTCAACACAGTTTAGTGACTGGCTAGATTGATATGCACTGAATTCTTGGGAAAGAGATTGGTAAACATCCATCACTTGGCTGGACAGCTCACGCAGCCTATTCATAACGACTCCGCTAATAAAAGCAAACTAAAACGAAACGAAGTTCATACTGGGTAATATGGCAGGTAGCATGAACTCAACACTTTGTTTACTGGTTTTAGTAACCAGTGAACAGATAGCATTGGAGGCAGAAATGTACTCTGACTCCATAATTTAAAGCATGCTTCTTCCCCGCCGGGTGTGAGTAAGCTTAAGGCTTGATGGCAGGGGGTGAATTGGCACGGATTTTATTTTGAATTTAGGGGGTTGGGAAGTTTTTTGTGAATGATCTTTGTTGATTAGAGATACCGCAGCATTAATACGATAGGTATTTGGTTTGGCTGCTTGTCATATTTTGGAGTTACAAGCGTTAGATATGAACTGAAAAGAGGACGCGATTGCAACTGTTGATTTTTTGAACTATTATTATAGCTAAGTTTAGCTAAGTCCATGAGAGGTTTTGAATGCAAGCTAATATGCATGAAGCAAAAAGTAAGTTATCCCAACTTGTCGAACGGGCAGAGGCCGGTGAAGAAGTTGTTATCGCCAAGTCGGGAAAGCCAGCAGTAAAGCTTGTGCCTTGTAAAACAGATAAAAAGCGCATTTTTGGGCAATTCAAAGGACAAGTTTATGCAACGAGGGACTTCGACTCGAAAGAGGTTAACGAAGATATAGCAAATATGTTTGGTTTGTAATGAAAAGGATCTTGCTGGATACCCACGTTTTAATTTGGTGGATGAGCGGTGATGAACAATTAGGTCTGAACGCTCAAAAGCACATTTCTAATACTGAAAACTCCATTTATGTTAGCTCTGCTTCTGTTTGGGAAATGTCGATAAAACAACAACTCGGAAAACTGTCGGTACCAGATGATATAGAGTCGCTTGTTGAAGAGCTTGGTTTCAGCGCATTGCCCATTAGTTTATTTCACGGCCAGCAAGCAGGAAGACTGCCAACGCACCACCGTGATCCATTTGACCGAATGCTGATTGCCCAAGCTCAAGCCGAAGGACTGCAAATATTAACGAAAGACGAACACTTTCCCGCTTACGGGGTCAGATTAATTAACGCTTTGAAATGATGCGTTGTAATTGTGGTATTGCACTGTTTTTATGTTCCCTATAACCCAGTATACTGAAATCAGAAAAAGCATTTAATAAATCAAGGAACGCTAATGAAGCCAGTTATTCTTGCAGGCGGCACGGGAAGCCGCTTATGGCCAAAATCTCGCGCCGCACTACCTAAGCAGTTTTTGTCACTCACTTCTGACAAAACGATGATTCAAGACACTGTACTAAGACTCAATGGCATAGAGTCTTTGCCACCTTCTATTATCTGTAACGAAGAACATCGATTTCTTGTTGCCGAGCAAATGCGACAAATAAGTGTCGATAACAGCGACATTCTTTTAGAACCAGTTGGTCGCAATACCGCTCCTGCTATTGCACTTGCTGCATTTCAAGCTTGCGAAAACGGGGATGATCCTGTTCTTTTGGTATTAGCCGCCGATCACTTAATAAAAGATAGCGATACGTTTCGTACCAAAATTAAAGAAGCCCAGGCTCTAGCTGAACAAGGTAAGTTAGTTACTTTCGGTATTGTCCCCACTCAGCCTCATACTGGTTACGGCTATATAAAAGCCGGAAACAAGCTGAATATTGGCTTCGATGTAAGTGAATTTGTTGAAAAGCCAGATATGCCTACCGCAACACAATACGTAAGTTCAGGTGAGTATTTTTGGAATAGCGGCATGTTTATGTTTAAAGCCAGTGCATTTTTAAAGGCGCTGGAAGTGCACGCACCTGACATATATTCGGTATGTAAAAAGGCGATTGAAAAAACCAAAAAAGATCTCGACTTTGTTCGTGTAGACAAAGACATTTTTGCTTCATGCCCAAGTGATTCTATCGATTATGCAGTGATGGAAAAAACTTCCGAAGCCGCGATGGTAACACTAGATGCAGGTTGGTCTGATGTAGGCAGTTGGTCGTCTCTCTGGGAGACGGGAGAGAAGGACGCAAATGGCAATGTAACTACTGGCGACACTTTATTAGAAGGCACCACCAACAGCTATGTGAACGCCGAGCACAGCTTGGTTGCAGTTATTGGTCTGGAAGACGTGGTTGTAGTTGAAACCAAAGATGCTGTTATGGTGGCGAATAAGAAAAACGCAGAACACATCAAAACCGTTGTGAACCGTTTGAAAGCTGAAAAGCGCCCTGAATTTGAGTTTCACCGCGAAGTTTTCAGACCTTGGGGAAGTTACGATTCAATAGACAATGGTGGACGCTTTAAAGTTAAGCGTATTACCGTGAAGCCAGGCGAAAAACTATCAGTTCAAATGCATCATCATAGAGCTGAACACTGGGTGGTAGTATCAGGTACAGCTAATGTGACAATAGGCGATGAAACGCAAATGCTAACGGAAAATGAATCTGTCTATATTCCTATTGGGGCGGTTCATGCATTAGAAAATCCAGGAAAGATTCCACTAGAGCTAATTGAAGTACAATCTGGAGCTTATCTTGGGGAAGATGACATTGTTCGCTTTTCTGACAGGTATGGGCGTTCTGATAAATGATCGTAGCCACATATTAGCTTGCTGAAACTAAAAGGCCAGGTTTGTAACCTGGCCTTTTTGGAATCGTGGGGTCAGAGAGTAATGACTCTGCCCCCAAAACTTGGGTTAATCAGCGTTGAACAAGTCGCGGCTGTATACTTTATCTAGTACATCTTCGATATCGCCCGTAACACGGTTCGCTACGATTACGTCAGAGATTTTCTTAAATTCGTCTAAGTCATTTACCACGCGAGAACGGAAGAACTCCTCTTCCTTAAGTACTGGTTCGTAAACTACAACTTCAATACCTTTAGCCTTAATACGTTTCATGATGCCTTGAATAGCACTTGCTCGGAAGTTATCAGAACCAGACTTCATAATAAGGCGATAAATGCCTACGATCTTGGGACCACGGCTAACAATTGAATCAGCAATAAAATCTTTACGGGTACGGTTGGCATCTACAATGGCCTGAATCATATTGTTAGGTACTTCACTGTAGTTAGCAAGCAATTGCTTAGTATCTTTTGGTAAGCAATAACCACCGTAACCAAAACTTGGGTTGTTGTAGTGATTACCAATACGAGGGTCTAAACCGACACCTTCGATGATTTGTTTAGTGTCTAAGCCATTACGCTCTGCATAGCTATCTAGTTCGTTAAAGTACGCTACACGCATTGCCAAGTAAGTGTTGGCGAAAAGTTTGATAGCTTCTGCCTCTGTACTGTCGGTGAATAAAACATCGATGTTCTCTTTTATTGCACCTTGCTGAAGCAGCTTTGCGAAAACCTCCGCGCGCTCACTACGCTCACCCACAATAATACGGCTAGGGTAAAGGTTATCGTAAAGCGCTTTGCCTTCACGCAAGAACTCTGGCGAAAAAATAATATTGTCAGAACCGAAGCGGGCTTTTGCGTCTTTAGTAAATCCTACCGGCACGGTCGATTTTACAATCATCACAGCATTAGGATTAATTTCCATCACTGTTTTGATAACCGCCTCTACACTACCAGTATTGAAGTAGTTAGTTTGAGGGTCGTAATCGGTTGGTGTTGCAATAACAACATAATCAGCATCTTTATACGCAACTTGTGCATCTAACGTGGCTTCAAGGTTAAGCTCTTTAGTTGTTAGATATTCTGAAATTTCTTTGTCTTCAATTGGAGACTTCTTGTTATTCAGCATCTCAACTTTTTCAGGAACTAAGTCGACCGCTTTCACTTCATTGTGTTGTGCTAACAACACCGCATTTGATAAGCCAACGTATCCAGTACCTGCTACCGCTATTTTATAATTGCTCATTGTTGATTCCATTTAATTGTTCAGTTCCAACTTCTAAATTAACTTCAAATTAGTTCTAATCGGAAAACTCTTCCTTCGTTTTAATAGAAAAGTTTTCTCTTAAGAGTGTAAGGTTCGGGCTGTATGCAGGGTCATGTTCAATGTACTTACCCCACTGTGCTTTTAGATATTCTAACTCTCGATTAAATCGTGCTGCTTTTGCTGGGGCATGGTCTAACCCTCTACTCACTGATTCATGATGATATAGTTCAGCCTCTGCACAATAAATATTCCGCAATCCCAACTCTTTCACCCTTAGGCAGAAATCTACATCGTTGAAAGCCACAGTAAGATCTTTTTCATTTAAACCACCTACTTCCACGAATAGCGACTTCCTTACCAGCAAACAAGCTGCTGTCACTGCAGAATAATTTTGCGTTGCAATTAAACGCTTCATATACCCTGGGTGGTATCTAGGGAAGTATTTATGTGCATGGCCTGCACCACCACCGTACCCTAAAACCACTCCAGCATGTTGAATTCTTCCATCGGAGTATAGCAATTTAGCGCCCACACACCCCACATCGCTACGCATGGCATGTCCCACCATACTTGTTAGCCAATGAGGGTTTATCACCTCAATGTCATTATTGATAAGCCCTATTACCGTACTATCATTGCAAGCATGTTGTACGCCAAAATTGTTAATTGCTGAATAATTAAATTCACCAGGGTAGCGAAGAACGCGGATCTTGTTATGTTTGTCTAACTCTGAAAAATAGTCGAGACTTTCTTTTTCATCAGAACCATTATCAATGAGTAATATTTCATAATTTTGATATACGGTTTTTTCTAATATGGACTCTATACAAGCTTTAACAAGTGCTTTGCCATTTTTAGTAGGAATAATAAGAGAAACTAAAGGTTCAGATTCAACGGGCCACTGAATAGTATTTACGGCAAGCTCTTCACTGTAAGATGGAATTGCAGGTATACAACTTTCTATCACTGTTCTAATATCAGCTAGACTTTCAATTGCCCTCTTTTTATTAAAGAAACGATGAACCAGTGTATAGGGTACGTGTTCAACTGACAGTTTTGGCTGCTTTAGCCATAGCTCTGTAACGAGTCCGGCAATTGACGAAGCGGCTACCAAGCTCTTTTTGAGCAAGGCCGCTTTACACATTACGCCCGTAAACACATAACCTGTAGAGAGCTGTAAATCCGGATTCCAATCAGGCAAAAAATGCGGGGAGACTCTTCGTTCTTTGGCGTCAATCTTATCGGTGTCACAATAAACAATATCAACGCCACTGTCGCATTTAAGAAACATATCAAAAGATACTTTCGATATTGTATCTCCGCTATTTAAAAGCAGAAGCTGCGTCGATTCATGTAAATCATTTACCGCTTCAGAAACAGTTGAAGCACACCTCACTGATTCGTCAACGTTATTTTGACAGACCACACAGATGCGTTCATGTTTTACGCCTGCTTGGGTAAGCGAGTCTAATGTTAAAGATAGACTTTTTGCCCCAAAGATAACAACCTGTATTTTGAAGTCGCTTTTATCAACAGGAGCTAGGCTTTGAAAATATTGCGCCTGTTGTTTGAGATAAGCACTGTACAAAGCCATACGTTTTTTTTCAGATGGAAAGCCATAAAAAAGTCCTGAACGTTGTAAAGAGCGGCTGTAAAACTCGGTAAGTTTATGGTTGCTTTTCAGCTTGTTTCTTACTGCTTTTGGTACTAAACCAACAGCGCCTTTAACCGTTAACATGGCCAATTTCTTCATACAGCTAACTCAATCCCTAACAGCGACATTTAACAACACTAGAAAACAAAAAAGCCGCAATTTTGCGGCTTTTCTATCATATCACGATTTATAGTGATAGGTATTAGCTTCCAGTACCTAAACGCTCACCTTGGTAACTACCATCAAGAACCGCTTTCCACCAACCTTCGTTCGCTAAGTACCACTCAACAGTTTTACGAATACCGCTTTCAAACGTTTCTTGCGGCTTCCATCCAAGCTCGCGCTCAATTTTGCTAGCATCAATTGCATAACGCATATCGTGCCCTGGGCGGTCTTGAACATAAGTAATCTGCTCAGCGTATTTGCTATCTTTTGGCTTAACTTCATCCAAAATTGAACAGATAGTTTGCACTACTTCAATATTCTGCTTTTCGTTGTGGCCACCAATGTTGTAGGTTTCACCGATTTCACCATTAAGCGCAACCACTACCAATGCGCGGGCATGGTCTTCAACATACAACCAGTCACGAATTTGATTACCTTTGCCATATACAGGCAGCGGCTTTCCAGCTAGTGCATTTAGAATAACTAGTGGAATAAGCTTTTCCGGGAAGTGGTAAGGGCCGTAATTATTTGAGCAGTTAGTTACAAGCGTTGGTAGCTTGTATGTGCGAAGCCACGAACGCACTAGCTGATCAGAGCTCGCTTTACTTGCTGAATAAGGTGAGCTTGGTGCATAAGGTGTAGTTTCCGTAAAGAGTGGAAGCTCTGTGCCTGGCTCAACTTCATCTGGGTGAGGAAGGTCGCCGTATACTTCATCAGTAGAAATATGATGGAACTTAAACCCTGCTTTTTTATCGCCTTCAAGTGCTGACCAATACGCTCTTGCTTGCTCAAGCAATGTGTATGTACCTACAACGTTGGTCTGGATAAACTCACCTGGCCCGTCAATTGAACGGTCTACGTGAGACTCTGCCGCAAGGTGCATAATAATATCTGGCTGGTGCGTATTGAAAACACGCTTTACTTCTTCAGCATCACAAATATCAACTTGCTCGAAGCTGTAGCGGTCGCTGCTTGAAACCGAAGTTAATGACTCTAAATTACCCGCGTAAGTTAGCTTATCTAAATTAACCACTGCGTGGTCAGTGTCGTTTATAAGATGGCGAACTACTGCAGATCCAATGAAGCCTGCGCCACCTGTTACTAAAATCGTTTTACTCATTTTCTTTTTACCAAAAATAATTCTGTTCTTGCCATTTAGGCTTTTAATTCATCTAGCATGCTAGCTAACTGCTTACGCCAGTGTGCAGGCTTACACGACGCAAATGCTTCACGCGCAGTTTGTTTATCAAGCACACTGTAGTGAGGACGTTTTGCAGGCGTTGGATATTGGCTTGAAGGGATAGGTAAAACCGGAATAGCTTTATCCAGTAAACCTTTATCAATGCCAAGCTCTTGAATAGCTAACGCAAAGTCGTACCAACTTGCTACGCCTTCGTCGGTCCAGTGATACACGCCACGGTTATTATTAACGGCGGCAGAAACACAAGCTTCAGCTAGACCCTTCGCCCACGTTGGTGTACCAATTTGATCATCTATTACAGCTAACTGAGGTTTATCAGCCATCAAGCGCAGCATGGTTTTCACAAAGTTATTGCCATGTGACGAGTAAACCCAAGCAGTACGAATTAGACAGCTAGCATCTGGCAGTATTTCAAGCAGCGCTTTTTCGCCTTCAGCTTTGGATGCGCCGTAAGCACCTTGCGGCTCGATAGGATCATCCGTTAAATAAGGCGAACCTTTGTGGCCGTTAAAGACATAGTCGGTAGACACATGAACCATAAAAGCGCCGTTTGCTTTACAGAATTTTGCTAAGTTCTTCACAGCAAACACATTGATGGCATTACACGCTTCTGTATCTTCCTCTGCCTTATCAACAGCCGTATAGGCAGATGCGTTTATTAAAACATCAACAGATAAAGGCGATAGCGTTTCTTTAACATTAGAGGCGTTCGTAATATCAATATCATTGCGCCCTAAAAACGTAACTTGATGCTCGCTATTTTCAAGTTCACGAGAGAGCTCAAATGCTAACTGCCCAGACTTACCTATTATTACAATATTCATTTATCGCTAGTACCCAATGACAATTAAAATGTAGGTGCGTCTACAAATGCCACCCCAGCTTCATCTTTCCCAGATAGCGAAGGTTTTTCTCCATTCACCAGAGGCCAGTCAATATTCAACGTTGGGTCATCATACTTTACCGATACTTCAGATTCCGGATGATAGTAGTCTGTGCATTTATACACGAACTCAGCCGATTCGCTGGTTACGTAAAAACCATGAGCAAAACCCGCTGGCACCCAAAGCTGACGTTTATTTTCTGCAGATAAAGTAACACCTACCCACTTACCATAAGTAGGTGAGTTTTTACGCATATCTACAGCTACGTCGTAAACTTCGCCGCTAACTACGCGTACTAATTTACCTTGAGTTTGCTCCATCTGATAATGAAGACCACGAAGAATACCTTGGCTAGATTTCGAGTGATTATCCTGAACAAAGTCTACATCCGCGCACTCTTTCTTAAACCAGTCAGTGCGAAAGGTTTCTAAGAAAAAACCGCGTTCGTCGCCAAAGACTTTTGGTTCAATAATTTTAACGTCGGGGATGTCAGTACTAATTGCTTGCATAAAATAATATCCGTTTCTTTTTATTTAACGCGATCGTGAATAACTTTCAGTAGATAATCGCCATAACCACTTTTCTTTAATGGTGCCGCTAGCTTTTCTAGCTGCTCGGCGTTGATATATCCCATTCTATAGGCAACTTCTTCTGGGCAGCACACTTTCAATCCTTGACGTTTCTCAATTGCCGCAACAAAGTTAGCAGCGTCTAGCAGTGAATCGAGCGTACCAGTGTCTAACCACGCAGATCCGCGTCCCATTAGTTCAACCTTTAGAGAGCCATCTTGAAGATATAAATTGTTCAGGTCGGTAATTTCCAGTTCGCCGCGTGGGGAAGGTTTTACTTCTTTAGCGAAATCTACTACACGATTATCGTAGTAATAAAGACCTGTTACGGCATAATTTGATTTTGGAACAGCGGGCTTTTCTTCAATAGAAAGCGCATTCCAATCTTTGTCAAAGTCCACAACACCATAGCGCTCTGGGTCGTGAACGTGATAGCCAAATACCGTAGCGCCATGCTCTTGTTGAAACGCATTTTGCAACGATAGTTTCAAGTCATGGCCGTAGTAAATGTTGTCGCCCAGTACCAATGAGCAGCTATCGTTGCCTATGAAGTCTTCGCCAATCAAAAATGCTTGAGCTAGACCATCAGGTGTTGGCTGAACCGCATATTGAATGTTCATGCCTAAAGAAGAACCATCTCCAATAAGGTCAATAAAGCGCTGCTGTTCTTCTGGGGTGGTGATAATAAGAACATCCCGAATACCCGACATCATAAGTGTTGTTAGTGGGTAATAAATCATGGGTTTGTCGTAAACTGGCATTAACTGTTTACTAACCACTTTTGTTAGTGGGTGTAGGCGAGTGCCTGACCCACCCGCTAGAATTATTCCTTTTCTCATTACTTACCTTCCTTAATTTCAGTAATCAATTCATCAAAGGAATTTATAACAAATAGAATTGATTTAACTAAATTTCCTTCTAAGTACCTATCTCCATTCCTTTCCATAAATTTTTTAGATAGGACAAATGTTCTCTCTTGTGACTCATAAAAACGCGCTAGTTTCTCTGAGTCACTCAGGAATTTCTTATCTCTAAGCTCAACTTCTTCTTTCGAAAACAAATGAACTTTTTGGCCAGTAGATAGTTGCATAAGCTTCTCTATCATCTTGCCCACCACTTGATAATCAACACCCTTCACATTAAAAAAGCGCACTATTTCAATTATATCTGAAGGAGGGCTCTTATTTTCTTTTGTGTTATCGCTGTACTCTAAGTGATTTTTATCAATCGAAAGGCTGCACAAAAAGTCCGTAATTAAATCATTGCTTTCTTTAACAGCCTCATAGTCTTTCAATATCAACTGTTTATTAGATAAATAAAAGAGTTTACTAACAAACTGAAAAGTGTCTAAACGTGACCTTTGATTCGCAAAAAACTCATCAATAGACTTCGCATAACCACTATATAAGACAGATGTTTTATAACTAGACTCAATGAAGTCTATAGTATTCCGAATATATAGCACTGGAATAATATTAAACTCACTAAAAAATTGAAACACGCTTTCAAACTCTGAGTCAGAGAGAATGTCAAATTCTTCTGACGATAATATTATGTTGTCACATCCAGACTTATCGATCTCGTCTAAGAGCTCTTTGAGGATCAAATTTTTATCAACAGATTCACGTACTCCTTTTACCTCGGGAATCCATTCGCTGTTTGCTACAAATGACCAAGCTACTAAATGATGCCCAAATCTCGCGTTTTCAGGGCGGCCTGCAACTGGATACAAATATCCGATTTCTCTCAGTTTATCTTGATTTTTATACAAGGCAACTTGGAGCGAAGTCGAGGCTGTTTTGTGCATCCCTAAATGTAGATATAAGTTCTTTTTCATTCTTGACCTTTTAATGTTTGAAGTCATTTCCTCTCAATAAGGGTAATAATAATCATCGACGTCATAAGGATATATTTTATACTCCATTATCTCCGCGATGATGAGGAATAAGCGTTCAAACGCGTGGGCGCTAGTTCCGTCGATTGCCCCTAGTTCAGGCCCAAAAAGTTTTGAATAGTCAAATTTATTAACTATCTGTTTCATCATATTGAAGTTAAACCAAAACATCGTTCCGGCAATAAAGTTTTTGTTGTCGAAATCATAACTATTACCGAAAAGTTGACCAATGATCTCTTCCATAGTCTCTTTATTGTAGTGCAATGAGTCTTGGTCAAGTTGTTTTATGCTTGGGGTTGGACAAACGATACCTAACATTTCTTGCTGAAAATCTAGTTTCTTAATCAGCTCAATACAATCTTTGTTAGTAAGTGAAGCGTAAATCGATTGTTTCCATTCATCTCCGCGTTTTAGATGTTTTGATTTTTTTGAGTGAAGTTTTAGCGCTACTTCATATCCGTATTCTTCACATTCGCTAATTGCGCACAAAAAGGGGTAAACATCTCTGCCGCGATTAATGACTTCGAGTAATACTTTGGGCTTCAATGCTTCGGCAATCGATTCACGGAATTCACTAGAACGCCCACTAGGATAGGTCACGATTACGTCAAAATCATCATGTAACTTCGCACCATTAACAACTTCAGTCAGTTCACCAATCATATCTTCATAATAAATATGGACAAAAATTGCCTTACTCGATTCTGCTGGTAGTTTATGGATAACATTCACTACATTATTTTTGGCTACTGAATATTCGTTAATGGCAGATCTAATAGAGTTCAAATAGGCATAGCCATAACTCAAGTCTGGTTCTAAGTAGGTTCCCTCAGCCCATTCGTTCCATGCATTTACGAAAACGAAAGACGAAGAGCTCGGGTGATTTCTATCAGCCCAATTGTACGCATAATCAAACCAATCATGAAATTTCTGAGGTGTTGCATTGTGGAATACGTTACCTTTGCCGGGCTTTCTAGCACTGTTGTCCCAAGCAGTCATAACTGTTGGATAATATGCGTCAGCTTTATTATCACTTTCTAGCGAGGAGAGTCTATCTTTGCAAAAAGAGATAACGTCTGTGTAATTATAGACAAATCCGGTGAAGTCATCATTATGTAAAGATAAAGAGCTATTGATAACCCCAGCCTCAACATCATGGGGTGGAAATTCAACAACACCATCAAAGCCGAGTTTTTTGTAATTTTTGAAGCCAAAGGCATTTGTGCATAAAATGTGTAGCCCTTCAAAGCCTGCGATGACGGCCAGTTCCCTCCACCTCGTCAACATCAATTCAACGTCAGGTATGATTGCCGGGCGATAAACTACTATCAAAGGCTTACCATCAACCTTTATATATCTATCGTCAGCAAAGTATCTGTTCAAATCATTAAACACATCTTCGTTATCTTGCTCAGAATGCTCTTGTGCGATCAAAACATCATTCTCAGAGCCATCCCATCGACGAGTCCAGTTTTCATTAGCCCAACACAAACAAAATTCAATATCTAAATCTTTATTTTCTAAAAATAAATCCAGTGGCTTTTCCATCAACCTGGTACCGCCAAACCAATAATAATGGAAACAAAAACCATCAACACCATGGTCTTTTGCTAGGCTTATTTGTGCTTCAAATGTCTCTTTTAACCTCAAATCATAATAACCAAGCTCGCCAGGAAGCCTTGGTTGATAATGACCAGCGAACTGAGGTACCGCTTTTGCTACGTTGCGCCATTCTGTAAAACCTTTTCCCCACCATTCATCGTTTTGTCTGAAAGGATGGAATTGAGGTAAATACATGGCGATAGTTTTTACCGGACTGGTTTTGTTTAATGGCGTGTTGAATCGCGGGGAATACTCTGGTTTCCTGACATCAGCTCTATGGACTGCCATCATGTCTTTATAAACATCGCCTACGCCAGAAACCGTACCGGTTTTAAATAATTGGAATCCATGTTCCTTTCCATAAAATATGTAGTGGCTAATTGGTTCGATGCCATCATGATAACCATGCTGGGACATATAACTTTTAACACATATGCTTTTATTCGGATCTCGACCTTCTTTCCATCCATAATTGAAGTAATGAACAAATGGATCAATTAAGCTATCTCTAACGTCGCTATTCGCGTCTAAATAGTAACTCCGGTCAAATAAAAAATTTGCTAGTTTGTTGCCAGAAAGATAGTTCGCCAAGTTAGCGCTATTTCCGAGTTCTAGTAATTCGTCAAGTGAATGAGAAGTAGCTTCAGAAGTGCTATCACCGAGATTAGTGGGAGTAACTTCCCTCCCTTCTAAAAAACCAAAAGTGACAAAATGCCACAGCGGGCATAACCCAGAATCCGCTACGTCTTTATTTTGTTCTAAGTAAGAATTTGTACAGAACCTTGCGCTAGGGTCTCGACCTTCTTTCCAACCATAGCGAAGATAGTGATCTAAATAACTAATGTCTATGTCGTTCAGATCTTTATTATTTGTTCGATAATACTCTTCGTCAAAAAGAAAATTCAATAATGTGCTATCATTATTTTTCGAATTATATTGCTCTTCACTCATCCGCTTTCTTACCTCATTTTTCTCGGAAAAAGTTTTTCATTAAACCCTTGCATTCCCAGACTAGCTTAACTTCGATATAACTAAATTTACTTAGAAAATTATGCCTTTTTTATTTTCTTCACAGAATTTACTGGAAGTCAGAATGGACAATTGCGAACCCTCAACTACTCTGGCTCCAATCAACTCGCTACCTTGAGTAGTGTACCAGCTCTTTTGTGCGGCCCACTTTAAACACTTACCATTACCTCTTAACAGCAGTATTTTACTTTTAGGACTAACGGTTAAAAGAAATACCGCAGTAATAAGCGGGCCAGCGCCTAACCACCCCTCTGTTGTAGAGTTAATATCCTTCAGGGTATTGCTAGCTAAGTTATCTGGATCAGATAAAAGGTTTACCAACTTTTTAAAAAATGGGCAGCCAACACTACTGGCCATTAGACTATTTTGAAAGAACCCCCCATCACCAAGAATAAATGTAAATCTGAATTTATTTATAAGTTCAGGAACGCTCACTAGAAACTTGATGCCCCAGTCACTATAAATGCCGCCTTCAAGAGCTAACAGTTCGATTCTGAGAAGGTCGCATGCAAATGCAAATTTCTTATCAGTAATAAGTGACGAAATAATTTTACCAAGTGAGAAAGTATAACTTGCTTTATTAATATCAATAAAGGCGATATTAAATTCACTGAAGTATTCACTCAACTTAGTGGCTACCCAGTCGTTATTCACCCATATTTTATGCTCATAGTTTTTCGGAAAAGATGCATAAAAATCACGAGCTGATACTAGCACTCTGTCCAGCGGTAGTTTCGGGTCTGTTTCGGAAGTCAGCCACACTTTATGAGTAAGTGGTGGTAAATATCTGTCATTGCTAGAAAAAATACCATCTTGCAAGACCTTTTTACAGTTTTCTATATAAGCCTGAAAACAACGATTTTGCCCCTCAATTGTTAATAACGGACTAAACTCTTGAGCATCTCGCATAAAAGCGTGTAGCCCATTACTTGGTTTAAGGTACGCTTCTTCGCACTCTTCTAAATCTAACAATAGCTCTTTTAATGACATAACTTAAATAACCGAATGAAAATCTAAAAATGTTTAGGCCATAGCACACTGCACTTGGCGAAATGACGACACACTAGCTAATATCGTTTACCATATATAGCGGACAAAATTTTATCCATCTCAATTCTCACTAGGAGTTCATCCCCCTAAAAGCATTGAAAAATTTTACAACAAACATTTTTAAGCTATAAAATTGCAATTTGTATTAATGGTTCAACTTCTATTAAGACTATATTTGCGCTACGTGCGTTTTACTTTTCTTAATATCTAGCTGCAAATATTGTCTTCTACTATTTATATATTGCTCAATTCAAAACTTTAAACTTTTATTACAATCACTACAGTAAGGGCAAGTTTTCAAGTCGTCTTCCATAACCAATCCCAAACATCAGGTGTCTAATTACTTTAATAAAAAGAACGGTGGATCAATAACCTATATTTATTGAATCATAAATTCTCTTTAATATACACTATCGTAGATGGACAGCTTAGACTGAGTCAATCTGTGCGCTTTCTTAATAACTAAGTAGTAATTACACGTAAACTCCGAGGTTATTGTATCGCATGTCAAATCACAAAGCATCTTGTGAAGATTCAGTGTTTTCGACCGTAAGCTTTTGACCCCCATATGTAATTTGTAGGTTAGCTACGGCATGCTGTTCACACTGCCAGTAATAGTGCTTATGTAAACCTCCCCTAAAACAGCGGCATACCTTTTCAGAGTTCTTCGGCGTAAACTGAGCCAAGAATGGAGAACTCCTGACGAAAAAGTCCCGTTATACAGAGCCACAGATCGTAAAGGTTTTAAAAGAAATGGAAACAGGCAGACTAATCAAAGAAGTCTGCCGTGAATACGGTATTTCAGATGCCACCAGTCTAGTCTATCTCTTAGTTGAATTGGCTGCATAGTCATTGCTCCTTATCAAAAAGAACACCATGCCTTAGCTAATTTATAAATTGAATGTAGGGATTACCGGACGGATACCGTTAAGAAGTAGGCATATAAAAATCATATTGATTTGCAAATGGCTTAAAGAGCTCTTTATAAGGATCTACCCTTTTGTTACCCTTATCCCATTGCTCATAAATATCATTCAACTCTGCTGCTTTTTCTTTGTAATCTTGTATGAGGTTAATGCGCTCCTTTGGATCATCTTTAAGATTAAAAAGATACTTTCTTGCTACACCTGCTTGCAGATACTTCCAATCACCTTTTCTAATTGCTCTTTGCTCATAAAAGCGCCAAAAGATTGGGCGTTCAATCTACGTTTCTGTTTCTACCCCCTTAGTCATGAGAGGCATTAGCTCTTCCCCGTCGTAGCTTTCCAATTTTTCCGATGGCATCCCTGCCAAACTCAATGCTGTTTTGGCGATATCAAGGGTTACTACAGGGGTGTCAACTACTAACCCTGCTTGAAGTTTACCTTGCCAATAAGCTATAAATGGTACCTTTATTCCACCTTCGGTTAGCATTCCCTTTTCACCTGCAAGCGGAATGTTCAATGAACCATCCCACACTCCGTATCTCGTTAGCGGCTCGTCTTCCATCGTACGCCCTAATGGAGCCCCATCATCCCAGTTGTGTATCCAAGCTCTTTGAACGCATCTGCGATAGTAGGTACTTTTGTGTCTAACGGGCCATGTTTATTTTCATCGAAACCAAAAGTCTGCTGGTATTTTCCAGTCAACAGACCAGCGCGAGAGGGAGCACATTGAGGTGCAGTGACATAGCCGTTGGAAAATCGAACACCATTATTTGCAAGGAGATCAATATTAGGGGTATGAATATCAGAAACTTGATTTTGACTTCCTAAATCTGCGTATCCATGGTCATCAGTAAAAATTATAATAACATTAGGCTGTTTGGATTCAGTGTCTTTTTCACCTATAGAAACCAACGAGCTTTCACTTTGCCCGCCACACCCAAACAACATCACCGCCATAAACAGACTAATTAATTTAGTTTTCATGTTCGTATTCCTTTACTTTGAATAATTTGACGTTTGTGTAATAGCACCTAAACGAAGTGCTTCATCAACGCTTTAGCTGCATTCGCTGTCGTATTACTTTTAGTTAACCCACGCTGTCTTAGTCGCTTTTCTTCTCTAGCATTAGCATCCCCTAAGTAGAATTGTACTAGTTCTTCTAAGTCGCTTTTGGAAGTATAACAAACACCTTCATAGTTCTTTATGGCATCTTTGTTTTTATCACTTATAACAAAAGCTCCGCTGTGAATATGATCCATATACTTATGACTAACTGCACCAATATCATTCATACTTTGATGATGATCTACCAAGCAAATTTTCGATGCCAAAGCTAGGTCTGAAAACTGGTTATATTCAATGGTTTTCGCCACTACATAATTTTTAGCAGAAGGGTTACCTGAGTAGCGCTCCCAACCAGGGCCGTAAAGATGAAAAGTAAGATTATGCTTCTCTACTATAGGTAAAATATCTTCTACTATTGGTCTAATACGTGGGGAGCCAATAAAACTAAGGTCACACTGCGGTAAGTTTGCTTTGCCTTCTTTTTTAGTCAGAGATGAAAAAGGGGGTAAAATTTCTAACTTTCTTTTTGAATCCAAAAATGTATTTTTTTTAAACCAGCGTGACGCACTTTTCCTTTGTTGGAGGAAAAAGCTTAGCACTAGATTGCTAGGAGCGAAAACCTTATTGAAACCTTGAAAATTGTCTACTTTTTCGAAGTGCGAATAGATTATAGCTAGGTTATTCGCTTCTTTATCGAAATGTCTAACGTCCTCATAATAATTTCTTACAGGTGGACTTAATAAGTATATTCGGTTTCGGGCGTTTTTTTTGTAAACACATCCTAGCTTTTCAAGCTCATGTTTAGTATTCACAAATACTCTATAGTCGTACCACAACACATTCTTGTGCGGAGAGGCAATGGAGAACTCGTACATTCGCGTTCCTTTATATTCCTTAAAATACTGCTTTTAGTCGTACGATATAAAATTACGGATTACTTTATATTCGTCTTTCAAATAATGTTTAAAGTCATCTTTGTCAATAACACTATTTGAGGCGATAACATTCAGCTTTTTGTTCGCTAACTCAACGTTCATCAAGTTACTCAGCGTTTTAATGTCTTTGCTAAAATTCTCAGTAACACCAACGAAAGCAAAGTCATCAATGGAAACCTTATCAAAGTAGTTTTGATAAGGCCGGTTCATGTGTCTAAATTCAGAACGCTTTAAGAAGTAATCTAGTATTTCATGATCAGGTTTGTGAATTCGTTCACCAAACTTTTCTTTCAACAGCACAAACTCTTTTTTGTGTTGTTGAACTCTAACCAAGTGTTTTAGCACTGACCATGCTCTAGCCACGGGGTCCCTAACCCAAACAATTCGTTGAGCGCTTGGGAAATACTCCAGCTGTTTAGGGTGGGGCTGGTAATGACCGTGTATTAATCTTGTACCTTTGGGCAAATCTAATGAATTACCACTAGCAAATTGCTTCACCAATACTGGGTTATACAAATTGTATATTTGGCGACGCCCAAGCGCTTCGTCATAGCATGCTTTTAAAGATGTTCCCGCTGTTTTAGGAATATGGTGGGAAAGCCATAGAACTTCCGATGCACTAACTAAATTACTTAAACGCGGTCTAAATTTTTTAAATGTACTAAGAATCTTCATTATGGTTACGAACGCTTCTCAGCCATATCAACTATACGCTTATGCATATCTAGAATTTGGGGCCCCTTTGGATGTAGCTCTTTGGCCCTGTTAATGTAGGCCAGTGCAACTTTTAAATCTATATTAGAGAAATAAGAAGCCATTTCTCTCAACACCACCGGTCTACCAATAGAGGCGATAAACTTATCATTACCAAACTTCTTCACTAATTCACTATAAATAACATCATTAGTGAATTGAAAAGCTCTTACAGCTTTCGCAGCATCGTTATCATCTATCTCTGAGATAGCTTTAATGCAGTTTTGGTAACGCTGTTTTATGAACTTCTGTGCTTTGTCTATTTCTTTCGATAAAGAAGTCTCTATTAAGAAGTTTGCGTAGCTTTGGTGATAATTTTGATAGGCTTTTCCGTCTAAGGAAAAAGTGGTGTCTTCACCCATGCATCTGTTATATCCAGAGCGATTTGTTTTGATTTGAGATTGTTTACTTGAAGGTCTACCTCTATTCAGTAGCGAAACATATTCCATAGGTGAACGAAACATTCTATGAATGATCATCACTTCTCTATCATAAGAAAGTGATTCATTAAGCTGCTCGTGTTGCCCCTCATTGGGTTTGTAATCTTTCCCATCAACTAAAAGCATTTTCGCTCTAGATATGATCGGTAAGTGCAGTAGAACTTTTTGTACTTTGTCAGACACTTTAAACGCTGTTTTAACTAGCTTATGTCTTCTTCCAACTATATCCTTTGCTAAAGGGCTAAATGCTTCTGGTCTACCTAGTTCGTTAATCCATTGAAAAGATACCGAGTCAGGGCATTTAAGTTTAGAAATCACGCTATTGATGTCGGTAGCTAAGTCTTTGGGCATCCAAAATTCATCAATATCTAAATACATTAGATAGTCAAAATTTTTACTTTGTTTTTCTTTATCAAGCGCCAGCGCATAAGTGATTTCCTGAATTTTACCACCTACCTCTGCCGAACAAAGGTCAACCCAGTCGGCCGTAAAATAATTCACTTGTGGATATTTTTCAGAGATTTTATGTAATATTTCTAACGAATTATCGCTTGTTCGATTTATATATATATCAATAGCATCGAACCCTAAAAACAAGTGATGATGTACCCATTCGGCAAGATATGCCCCTTCATCCTTTGCCACAGCAACAATTTTAGTTTTTATTTGGTTTTTCTTCGATTTAAATAAATTGATCATAAAAAAGCTTGTAACTGCTTAGCTAACGTTTCGAACAAAGTAGAAGCATTCTTGTCTACCAACCACTTTTGACTGCTAATATTAAATGAATGGCTTAACGGGTTTTCTTCATAGTTTAAAAGACAAGACGCAAATTCACTCTTTAATATGTTTTCGCTTCGCTGGTCAATAAAGTATCTATCAGCGTTTACGTAAACAGCATCGCTTTCTATTATTTTTAATAGCTCTCCCAACACTTGCTGATCTAAGCGCTCTCTGTGTTCATTGAACGCTAACCTTACCGTAACGCCAGTCAATCCCGAAGTTTTCGCAAAATAACAATTAAATGCTCTAAGAAGCTCTGATTCGGCGAACCGCATCGATTTGTTACTGGCGTTTTTATCTTTTAATGGAACATTAAGTGTAGATGCGTTTGATAAACCCACTTTTTTGCAAAACAAATCTAATAAATTGTCAGCTTTTGCTGCTGCATCATAGTCTATAATTGAGATATTTGGCTTTCCAAACACTCTTGCTAGCATATTAAGCTTCACATCAGGTGACAACATTCCACTTGTTGCTGGTCTTGCTATATGTGGAAAGTGATACTCAAAAAACGTATCTTGCCCACCATGTTTTACATACTCTTGCCAAATTGAAAACAATTTTTTATTAGTACGTCGCCACGCGTATATAACTTCGATATCGAAGTTTGCTAGCCTTTCTTTTAAATATAAAAAATGTTCTTCGCTAAGAGATATCAGGTCTTCACTTGAAAGAAGCACGTTTTTTCCCGTGTGCTCTAAAAAAGCCACATCTTCGTCGGAAAGACGTTTTTCTAAAAGCTTATCTCTGAAAAGATGATGCCCAAATATGCGAAAAAAACGCTTTGGATAGAAGAGACCTTGTTGAAGCAATATGCCTTGATTGTCGAGCATAGTCTTTTGTATTAGTGTAGTCCCCGTTTTATGAGGGCCAACATGTAAAAATAACTTCATTATTTATTCACCGAAAAAAGGGTATCTTCCGAAATGAGAAATTTGTTTTCCCCATTTAATGATATTTTGTTCACTAGAAAAGTCTGGGCGCATCAAGTTGGCAACTTGCCACTTATCTATTGGGTTTAATATGTGCATATTCTGCAAACCAAAATCACCACATATTTGCGCGTCGGAACGAACATTGTCACCTACATGTACAAAGCTTTTTTTATCAGCGTCTACTAAAGACTTAATATGTTCCCACATGGTTCCAGCGTCTTTTCTTTTTCCTAAGTCTGAGCTTACAAAAAGCTGATACGGAACAGAAATGCCAATAACTTTTAACATTTGAACTATTTGTGCTTGCGTATAATAAATGTCGGTTACAAACCAAATTTCCTTTCCTAACGAATGCAACTCTTGAACTACTTTAACCATTTCGTCCTTAGGGAGTGCCATTAGTAAATCATGCTCAAATTCTCTTTCGGCCCACGCTTTACTAGTTTCTGTGGGTATCTCTACTGCTTGACTTAATTTTTCATAGGCTTCGAATATTGAAACGTCTCCTTTGAAACCTTTTTGCAAACGGCACTGATATTCAGCGTCGTTTCTAGCTTTTATAAAGATTTCTTCGTTTTCGAAATACCCTGCCTTTACTAATTCTTTAGCAAGTTTTAGTTTAGCGTAATCTGGTTCTGTGTAACGTCTACGCAAAACAGTATCGAAGACGTCAAAAGAAACAATGTCAAACCCCCTTAAATCATTTAGAAGATTCTCAGGCGGCTTATAATAACTAGAACTAATGTAGCTCTTATCTTTAGTGAACTTGCCATGTGGTGGATAATAGAAAAATTGGCTGAATCCCTCTTTTTCGGCCAACAAGCCTATTGTACGCTCGAGAGCATGCAACCAACTTCCATCATTCGGTAAGGGTTCTTCAGGAAAGTCTAAATATATATAAGACCTATCTAACATCGGCTTTAATGCTTTGGGGCGAGCCCAGAACATTCCACCTACAGGGTAGTTAATAAAGTTATCGGTTAAATCAATGCCCCATTGATCAACAAATTCGCTGGCAAACGCCTTATTACATGTCCAATGGTTTACCCAAGGCGGCATCATCCAAAATGAGGTTGGGTAGTAGACACCCAGATCAGAGTGTTCGTCAAACAGGCGTAATAAAGATTTAACTACATGTTTATCTTTCAACATAAAGTGGTTCAAATAATCAAACCACTGTGTCTGTTCCCTGCCGCTGTATAAAGATTTTTTTGAGTGCATATGGCACATCAAATCATAGTTGAGCAAATCTTTACTGAAGTTAACGAGAAACGGTCCAAAGTTTCGTCCCCTATTTTCCGCTATCTCTACTTTGACATTTTTTACATTGTTAATGCTGTTAAAGGACTTTAGAGAACGCTGCTTTATAGATGCTGAAGAAGCAGTGACAAATACATCTATATCTGTAGGAAACTGTTTCAATGTATTTGCAAACTTGGCAACGAAATCTTCATAGAATATATGAAGAACGACGGCAATTTTTTGATTTCGCCAAGACGCAGTATCTTTAGCAATTAAAACTTCACTTGGTAACCAAGTATCACAAACATCAAATTTTGATCTACCCTCTTTTTTACCATGATACATATAATGTAGGAGAGGATTTTTTAGCCCTAAATATAGGTCCATGTTTGCTCTTAAATACCTTTCAGTATCGAAATGTGCGGATGGATTAACGTTGCAAGATGTCGATTTGTCTAAGTAATCTTTGAAAGCTGCAAGTTCGTGCGGAAAAGAACCATAATGTTCTTCATACCAAGTTAAATTGAAGAGCCCTTCTTTTTTCGCTTTATTAAAAGCTTTAGCCGTTCTCGGTCTAGCTAATAATTCTAACGATTGCTGTACGCGTCGAATTAGACGTTTAAGTTTAGATAACATTTTAAAGACCAAAGAAATTCAAAGGGTGTAAATCAGAATGACCCGATATAGCATCATCAAGCACGAATAAAGGCCAAGAGGCTCTAGGTAAAAGGTTACGTTGGGTTACATATTTTTCGTACAACTCTTCTATTTCATCTACCGAATAGCTAAAACCATGTTTTTTAGCGTCAGAAACACAGGCAAGTGCGCCCATAAAAACATGTTCTAATTTTTCGAAGTTTTCTTGTGTATAGTTGCGCTTGCCGTAGCAAAAAGAATAAGAACCTGCTTCACTTCCTTTGATAATATCTACAAATTGTCCATTTGGAGATGTTAGCAATGCCTCCAAAAACATAGATCTATCTAACATTAGATAACCTTCTCCCAATTTAACATTTGTATTGAATACATGGTCAATAGAGTAAGGAGTCGTGTTGATATAACCGGTCTTCGAAGACGTCGTAATCATGTATATTCCATTAACCTGACTAGAAGTGATTAATGTTAATAGCTTTTGAATTGTGCCGGAATAGCCTACATCTAATACGAGAGGATGAGAGCCTTTGTTAAGGAAACCGATACTACTAAGGTAACTTAGATAGGCTTGCTTACTTTCACTGATTATAGAGGATATTAACGTGAGATTTGACTTTAAAACGCGACATATTTCATTGGTATCTTTAGGTAAGGACACCAATTTGTTGCTATCTTCATCCCTTAGAATTTGCTCTGCTTCAAGTGCGGTAAAAGCGTACCTAGACCGTAAAAATTCGGCCAAGGTTCCGGTAAAATTATGACCTACACTTAAAGGCCAAGATTCTTCAATATCAAGAGAAATTCTAAATAGAAAGGTACGCGATGCTAATAAATAAGTAGAATTATAGGATGAAGCATCTGAATATAATTCAAACGCTCTTTTAAGCGCATAACCTTCTCGTGCAAGATGGAAAACTGAAACAGGTTGATCGTAAGTGTTGAGTTTTTTATATACTTCAGCTACGTATTTACTAAGTATAGGGCCTAAGAAATTATACCCAAATTCCCTTAGGGAAATACTTTCTAACATGGTAGTTAAATCTCTACATGTGGGTGAATTCTACTTGCAGTTATGTAGATATAATGCAATACAGCTTTAATGATAACATTCTTTGTAATATTACGTCTTGTTGAGATTATAACAACATCACAAATTATTAAGCCAAGTATGACTTCCCTTTTGTGAATGTTTGCAAGGAATGCTGTACAAAAAAAAGGGCCTGAGTTTTCACTCAGGCCCTTTTTCTAATCGAGTATTAATTACTCTTCAGTTGCTTCTACTGCTTCTTCTTCAGCTTCTACAACTGGACGGTCAACTAGCTCAACATATGCCATTGGGGCATTGTCGCCAGCACGGAAACCGCATTTAAGAATGCGAGTGTAACCGCCTGGACGAGCTTCGTAACGAGGACCAAGCTCGTTGAATAGTTTACCTACAACCTCTTTGTCACCAGTGCGGGCAAAAGCTAGACGGCGGTTTGCAACGCTATCTTCTTTAGCCATAGTGATTAGAGGCTCGATTACGCGACGTAATTCTTTCGCTTTTGGTAACGTAGTTTTGATCACTTCGTGCTTGACCAAAGAACCGGCCATGTTTTTGAACATAGCTTGACGATGGCTGCTGTTGCGATTCAACTGACGACCACTCTTACGATGGCGCATAGTTTTATCCTTCTCTACAAATCAGTTTGATAAAAACCTGATTAATCTTTTTCAGCGATGCTCTCTGGCGGCCAGTTTTCTAGGCGCATACCTAGAGAAAGACCACGAGATGCTAGAACATCTTTGATTTCAGTTAGCGATTTCTTACCAAGGTTTGGCGTTTTAAGTAGCTCAACCTCAGTGCGCTGTACCAGGTCACCAATGTACTGGATAGCTTCTGCTTTCAAACAGTTTGCAGAACGTACTGTCAGCTCTAGGTCATCTACTGGACGAAGCAGAATCGGATCGAATTCTGGCTTCTCTTCTTTCGCTTCTGGCTCAGACACATCACGTAGGTCTACGAATGCATCTAGCTGTTCAGCTAGGATAGTAGCAGAACGGCGGATCGCTTCTTCAGGATCCAAAGTACCGTTCGTCTCCATGTCGATGATTAGTTTGTCTAGGTCTGTGCGTTGTTCAACACGAGCAGACTCTACACTGTAAGCAATACGTTCAACTGGGCTGTATGAAGCGTCAACTAACAAACGACCAATTGGACGATCATCTTCTTCAGAGGAGCGACGGGTAGAAGCTGGTACATAACCGCGACCCATTTCTACTTTAATGCGCATGCTGATTTCAGCTTCGCCAGTTAAAGTACAAATAACGTGGTCAGGGTTTGTAATTTCTACGTCGCCATCATGCTGAATATCACCAGCAACAACAGGGCCAGCGCCAGATTTCACTAGAGTTAGGGTTGCCTCAGTTTTACCTTCAAGGCGAACCGCTAAACCTTTAAGATTTAGCAAGATTTCAATTACGTCTTCCTGAACACCTTCTTTGGTGCTGTACTCGTGAAGAACGCCGTCAATTTCTACCTCGGTAACTGCACATCCTGGCATAGATGACAGTAAAATACGACGTAGGGCGTTACCTAGAGTATGGCCAAAGCCGCGCTCTAGTGGTTCCAAAGTTACTTTGGCACGAGTAGGAGAAACGTTTTCGATCTCAACTAATCTCGGTTTTAGGAATTCAGTCACAGAACCCACAATGCTTCCTCTTTAGTTAGCTTTACTTAGAGTAAAGTTCGACGATCAACTGTTCGTTAATTTCCGCAGACAGGTCAGTTCTTTCAGGAACGCGCTTGAAAGTGCCTTCCATTTTGCTGCTGTCTACTTCAATCCAGGTTGGCTTCTCACGTTGGTCAGCCAGTTCCAAAGCAGCAACGATACGCGCTTGCTTCTTAGCCTTTTCACGAACAGAAACCACGTCTTCGGCAGAAACGTTAAACGATGGGATGTTCACAACTTGACCATTTACCATGATCGCCTTGTGGCTAACTAGCTGACGTGCTTCTGCACGAGTGCTAGCGAAACCCATACGGTAAACTACGTTATCAAGACGCTGTTCTAAAAGCTGTAGCAAGTTTTCACCTGTGTTGCCTTTTAGACGTGCAGCTTCTTTATAGTAGTTGCGGAATTGCTTTTCCAGAACGCCGTACATACGACGAACTTTTTGTTTTTCACGCAGCTGAACACCGTAGTCAGACAGACGGCCACGACGGGCACCGTGCTGACCAGGCGCTGTATCGATTTTACATTTAGAATCGATTGCGCGAACGCCGCTTTTTAGGAACAGGTCTGTTCCTTCGCGACGGCTAAGTTTGAGTTTTGGACCCAAATATCTTGCCATGATCTTTCTCCAACTGTCCGTCGATTAAACGCGACGTTTTTTCGGTGGACGACAACCGTTGTGAGGAATAGGGGTCACATCGGTAATGTTTGTGATCTTATAACCTGTAGCGTTAAGAGCACGGATCGCAGACTCACGGCCTGGACCTGGACCTTTAACGAAAACTTCAAGGTTCTTAAGACCGTATTCTTGTGCAGCAACACCTGCACGCTCAGCAGCTACCTGTGCAGCAAATGGGGTAGATTTACGTGAACCACGGAAACCTGAACCACCAGATGTCGCCCATGCTAGTGCATTGCCTGAACGGTCTGTAATAGTCACAATTGTGTTGTTGAAAGACGCATGGATATGAGCCATACCGTCTGCAACCTGACGTTTAGCGCGCTTACGCGTGCTACGAGCTGGTGCTTTAGCCATAACTTACTCCCCGTTTACTTCTTAATTGGCTTACGAGGACCTTTACGGGTACGCGCATTAGTTTTAGTGCGCTGACCACGTAGAGGCAAGCTACGACGGTGGCGAATACCACGGAAGCAACCCAGGTCCATCAAACGTTTGATGCTCATAGAGACTTCACGGCGTAGGTCACCTTCAACGGTGAATTTAGCCACTTCGTCACGAAGCTTATCAATAGTAGCTTCGTCTAGCTCTTTGATTTTTGTATTTTCTGCAACACCAGCACCCGCACAAATGCTTTTCGCACGTGTGGGACCAACGCCATAGATCGCTTGGATAGCGATTACAGCATGCTTGTGCTCAGGAATGTTAATGCCAGCGATACGGGCCATTAACAGCACTCCTCTTGTTTATTTGTCGACGACCTAAAAAGCCCGATAGGATACTTACCCGTCGACTAAATTGCAAATTAAGGTTCAAAATACTTTAAAACAAAACTAGCAGAACCAGACAAGTACTATCTAGGTTCTGCTTACTTAGCTTTGCGAATATCTTGTTCCGCTTAGATTAGCCCTGACGCTGCTTATGCTTTGGGTCAGAACTGCAAATTACACGCACAACACCGTTGCGCTTGATAACTTTACAGTTACGGCAAATCTTTTTTACTGATGCACGAACTTTCATTACATCTTTCCCCTTTCTATCAATATTAAGGGGCTAACTTATCGGCCGTAGCCTTTAAGGTTAGCTTTCTTCAGCACAGACTCATATTGACTAGACATCAAATGTGTCTGTACTTGTGCCATAAAGTCCATGATAACTACTACGATAATGAGAAGCGACGTACCACCGAAGTAGAACGGCACATTCCAAGCAATTAGCATGAATTCAGGCACTAAACAAATAAAGGTTATGTACAGTGCGCCAGCCAGTGTAAGGCGAGTCATTACCTTGTCAATGTATCGTGACGTTTGCTCACCCGGGCGGATGCCTGGGATGAACGCACCAGATTTCTTCAAGTTATCTGCTGTATCACGCGGGTTGAAAACCAACGCCGTGTAGAAGAAGCAGAAGAAGATAATCGCAGCTGCATATAACATCACGTACAGCGGTTGACCAGGAGATAGCATAAGCGCTACATCTTGCAACCACGCTGTTGATTCATTCTGTCCGAACCATCCTGCGATGGTACCCGGGAACAGAATAATGCTAGAAGCAAAGATTGGTGGAATTACACCAGCAATGTTGACTTTCAGCGGTAAATGGGTGCTTTGCGCAGCAAAAACCTGACGGCCTTGCTGACGTTTTGCGTAGTTTACCACAATTCTGCGCTGTCCGCGCTCTACAAATACAACTAGGTATGTAAGAGCGATAACAATCACGCCAATCAACAGTAGGAACAACAAGTTAATGTCGCCCTGCCTTGCTTGTTCCGCAGTCTGACCTATCGCTGTTGGCAGACCGGCAACAATACCAGCAAAAATCAATATAGAGATACCGTTACCAATACCTCGTTCGGTAATTTGCTCACCCAACCACATAAGGAACATAGTTCCTGTGACTAGACTCACCACTGCCGTAAAGTAGAATCCGAAGCCAGGGTTTATCACCAATCCATTAATCAGGTTAGGCAAACCAGTCGAAATTCCAATTGATTGGAAGATAGCCAATACAAGCGTTAGATAACGCGTGTACTGACTAATTTTACGACGGCCTGCTTCGCCTTCTTTTTTAAGCTCCACCATCGGTGGGTGAACCACCGAGAGCAACTGCATGATAATGGATGCAGTAATGTATGGCATAATGCCCAAAGCCAGAACGGATGCACGCTCAAGCGCACCACCAGAGAACATGTTAAACATTTCTACAATGGTGCCTTTTTGTTGCTCGAACAAGTCAGCAAGTACAGCTGGATCGATGCCAGGGATAGGAACGTAAGAACCTAGTCTGAATACAACAATCGCACCAAGTACGAACAACAATCTTGCCTTAAGCTCACTCAAGCCGCTTTTAGCGCCTGAATCCAATCCTGGTTTAGCCATCTAGCTTATTCCTCTACTTTACCGCCAGCAGCTTCAATCGCTTCTTTAGCGCCTTTAGTAACCTTTAACCCGCTTACTGTAACAGCGCGTGAAACTTCACCGCTCTTAACAACTTTAACGAACTGGATTTCTTTCTTAACGATACCAGCTGCTTTTAAAGTCTCAAGAGACGCAGTATCACCATCAACCTTCGCGATTTCAGCAAGAGTTACTTGATCAGTAACAAAGCTCTTGCGTGAAGTGAAACCGAACTTAGGAAGACGACGCTGGATAGGCATCTGACCACCTTCGAATCCTGGCTTAACGCGGCCACCTGAACGGCTTTTTTGACCTTTGTGACCGTGGCCACTCGTTTTACCAAGACCTGAGCCGATACCACGACCAGAACGCTTACCAGTAGGCTTTGAACCTTCGGCTGGAGAAATTGTATTTAAACGCATGTATTACTCCTCCACTATCTCAACCATGTAATATACACGGTTGATCATGCCACGAACGGCTGGGGTATCTTCCAGTTCACGAACATGGTTGATTTTACGAAGGCCTAAACCTTTAAGCGTAGCTTTGTGCTTTGGCAGACGGCCAATTGCACTTTTAGTTTGCTTTACTTTAATCGTTGCCATGTCTGATTACCCCAAAATTTCTTCTACAGACAATCCACGCTTCGCAGCAACTTTCGCCGGGCTGTTCATTTCTGTCAGCGCGTTGATTGTTGCACGTACAACGTTGATTGGGTTTGTAGAGCCGTAACATTTTGAAAGTACGTTTTGTACACCAGCTACTTCAAGTACTGCACGCATCGCACCACCGGCAATAATACCGGTACCTTCAGATGCTGGCTGCATGTAAACTTTAGAGCCAGAGTGACGACCTTTAATCGGGTGCTGTAACGTGTGACCGTTAAGGTCTACGTCAACCATGTTGCGACGTGCCTTTTCCATTGCTTTTTGGATTGCAGCAGGTACTTCACGTGCCTTACCGTAACCAAAACCAACGCGACCGTTACCGTCACCCACTACTGTCAATGCAGTGAAACTAAAGATACGACCACCTTTAACCACTTTAGATACGCGGTTTACGGCGATCAATTTCTCTAGAAATTCACCATTTTGAACGTCTTGTTTAGCCATTATAAACTCCTAGAACTGAAGACCAGCTTCGCGAGCTGCATCAGCTAATGCTTTAACGCGACCGTGGTATTGGAAACCACTGCGATCGAAAGCCACTGTTTTAATGCCTTTCTCAAGCGCGCGCTCTGCGATTGCTTTACCGACTACCGTCGCTGCTTCAGCGTTACCTGTAGACTTAAGATCTTTTGCAAGATCTTTCTCAACAGTTGAAGCCGCTGCCAACACTTCAGAACCGCATGGAGCGATTAGCTGAGCGTAGATGTGGCGAGGTGTACGGTTAACTACCAAGCGATGCGCGGCCAGTTCACGAATTTTTGCTCGTGCGCGAGTAGCGCGACGAATGCGAGCTGTTTTCTTATCCATCGTATCACCCACCTACTTTTTCTTAGCTTCTTTACGACGTACGTGTTCGTCAGCGTAACGTACACCTTTACCTTTGTAAGGCTCTGGTGGACGGTAACCACGAATGTTCGCCGCAACCTGACCAACCACCTGCTTATCGGCGCCTTTAACGACGATTTCAGTTTGGCTAGGAGTTTCAACCGTAATGCCTTCAGGCATTTCGTATGCTACAGGGTGAGAGAAACCTAGTGTAAGGTTTAGTTTGTTACCTTGTGCTTGTGCACGGTAACCAACACCTAACAACTGAAGTTTTTTCTCAAAACCTTCTGAAACACCTTGAACCATTGCGTTAAGGATAGAGCGCGCAGTACCAGCCTGTGCCCAACCGTCAACAAAGCCTTCACGTGGAAGTGCTTTAAGTTGGTTCTCTTCCTGTGCAACTTCTACAGCGTCGTTGAAAACGCGGGTCAAAGTGCCTTTACTACCTTTAACAGTAACTTCTTGACCAGAGATAGAAACTTCTACACCTGATACAACGTCTACTGGGGCTTTTGCTATACGTGACATTTCAACTCCTCCGTTATGCTACATAACCGATGATCTCACCGCCCATGCCAGCGTTACGCGCTGCACGGTCAGTCATCACACCTTTAGAAGTCGACACGATAGCTACGCCTAAACCACCCATAACCTTTGGAAGCTCATCTTTTTTCTTATAGATGCGCAGACCAGGACGGCTTACACGTTCGATAGTGTCAATTACTTGCTTGCCTTCGAAGTACTTAAGCGTAACTTCTAAAACAGGCTTAACGTCACCAGAAGCAGCGAAGTCAGTAATATAACCTTCAGCTTTCAATACTTCACAGATTGCAACGCGAAGTTTTGAAGAAGGCATAGTTACAGAAACTTTCTGTGCCATCTGGCCGTTACGGATGCGGGTAAACATATCCGCGATAGGATCTTGCATGCTCATTATCAGCTACTCCTTACCAGCTGGCTTTCTTAAGGCCAGGGACTTCACCGCGCATCGCTGCTTCGCGAAGCTTAATACGGCTAAGACCGAATTTGCGTAGGTAACCATGTGGACGACCAGTTACACGGCAACGGTTACGTTGACGTGAAGAACTAGAGTCACGTGGCAGTTGTTGTAGCTTCAGAACAGCGTCCCAACGCTCTTCTTCAGAAACGTTAACATCGCTGATAATCGCTTTAAGTGCGGCGCGCTTCTCAGCATACTTAGCTACTAGCTTAGTACGCTTAGCTTCGCGTGCCTTCATTGATTCTTTTGCCATAACCCTACACCCCTACTTTTTGAATGGGAAGTTAAACGCGTCCAGCAGAGCACGTGCTTCGTCATTTGTATTCGCACTGGTAGTGATAGTGATATCCATACCGCGAACCTTATCCACTTTATCGAAATCGATTTCAGGGAAAATGATTTGCTCACGCACGCCCATGCTGTAGTTACCACGTCCGTCGAATGATTTAGGATTCAAACCACGGAAGTCGCGAACTCGTGGGATAGCGATTGAAATCAAACGCTCTAGGAATTCCCACATACGCTCGCCGCGTAGGGTTACTTTACAGCCAATCGGATAACCTTCACGGATTTTAAAACCCGCTACTGATTTTCTAGCAACTGTAACAACAGGCTTCTGACCGGCGATAGCCGTCATGTCAGCTTGAGCATTCTCAAGTACCTTTTTGTCAGCAACTGCTTCACCTAAACCCATGTTTAGAGTGATTTTTTCAATCCGAGGGACTTGCATGACGCTTTTGTATCCGAACTGCTTAGCAAGTTCAGCTACTACTGTTTCTTTATAGAAATCATGCAGTTTCGCCATCGTACTCTCCAATATAATTAAACAAGTTCGCCGTTAGACTTGAAGAAACGTACTTTCTTCTCATCTTCGAAACGGAAACCAACGCGATCTGCTTTGCCCGTTGCCGGGTTAACAATCGCAACATTAGAAACGTGAATAGAAGCTTCTTTCTCAACGATGCCACCAGCTACGCCCAGTTGTGGGTTTGGCTTAGTGTGCTTCTTAACGAGATTAACGCCTTCTACAATTACACGGTTATCAGCAATAAGCACTTTAAGGACTTTGCCTTGTTTGCCTTTGTCTTTACCCGCTAATACGACTACTTCATCATCACGACGAATTTTATTAGCCATTATCGTGACTCCTTATAGTACCTCTGGGGCCAATGAGATGATTTTCATGAAGTTTTCACTTCTCAACTCACGGGTAACCGGGCCAAAGATACGCGTACCAATTGGTTGCTTGTTAGCATTAAGCATAACAGCCGCGTTACCGTCAAAACGAATGGTAGAACCATCTGCACGACGAACGCCTTTTCTAGTACGCACCACCACTGCATTCAGTACGTCACCTTTTTTAACTTTACCGCGAGGAATTGCTTCCTTAACAGTAACTTTGATGATGTCACCGATACCTGCATAACGGCGATGCGAGCCACCAAGAACCTTAATACACTGAACCCTGCGAGCGCCGCTGTTGTCTGCAACGTCCAGGTTAGTTTGCATTTGGATCATGTTAGTGCTCCGCTCTTAAAATTAAGACTCTCCCGAGTCGTTAGTGCTGCTAAAAACAACTGGATGTCGTTGCTTTTATGTACATACCCCCATAAAAAGGGCGCGAAATAATAACAGAAAACTTTTCGAAGTGATAGCGGTAAATTGAATTATTTTTAAACTATGTGGGCAATAAAAAAGCCCCGACTAAAAGCCGGGGCTGATAACCACGTCATAGGTTATCAAGCAGGATCTTTTAGGCGATTTTCATTGCTAACAAGCTGCTTACTCAAATGCTTATAAATACATTCTTTCAACCGACTTACACCAACAGGCTTTGATATGAAGTCGTCCATGCCCGATTTCAAGCATTTTTCTTTGTCGCCGGTTAGCGCATTTGCGGTTAATGCAACTATTGGGATATCCCGTGCCTTGTCTCCCATTGACCTAATGAGCTTCGTCGCCTCTAATCCATCCATTACAGGCATATGGCAGTCCATCAAAATGATAGCGTAGGGTGACTTTCCCTTTATTGAGCCTTTAACTTTTTCTACTGCCTCTTCACCGTTTTCGGCTAAATCGGCTGCAATACCTATCTCTTTTAGTTGCTCTTTAATGACAAGCTGATTTATTTCATTGTCTTCAACAATTAGTGCTTTAAACGCGCTCAGTTCCTGTTTAGACGGGATATAAACAGCATTATGGCCACATGCTTTTTCGGCTACGGTGCCTGCGTTAGCATCGTCTAGCATGAGGGTTACGATAAATCGCGCCCCCACGCCTAAATCGCTACACACCTCAATTTTACCACCGTAATGTTTCACGATTTGACTGACTATAGACAAGCCTAAGCCTGTGCCACCGTACCTTCGCTGCGTCGAGTTTTCTGCCTGAACGAACGGCGAGAAAATGAGCTTTTGCTGTTGCTCGCTAATTCCGATCCCTGAATCAGTCACGATTAATTTTACTCTGAACCGCCCTTTTCCGTATCGGGTGCTTTTAGTTTCAACCGTTACCTTCCCCTCTTTTGTGAATTTAATGGCGTTATTCAATAGGTTAATCAGAATTTGCCCAATTCTTAGTTTGTCAGCTATGAAGGTTTTGCCCTCAACCCCCTTTGTGCTTACTGAAAGTTCAATACCTTTCTCGTGAGCTAGCCGCGTGAACATCGGCACTTGCTCTTCTATGGTGTCAGCAAGGTTGGTGGGCGATTCTTCAAACGACATGTTGCCAGAGTCGATTTTAGAAAAATCCAATATATCATTCACGATGTTGAGTAATGAATCTGCACTTTTCATAGCAATAGAGGCATGTTCTAGCTGGGTAGAATTTAGCGAGGAACTAATAAGTGCCTCAAGCATGCCCTGAACCCCATGAATTGGTGTTCTTATTTCATGGCTCATATTCGCAAGGAACTCACTTCGTGCTTTCAAGGCGCTTTCTGCCATATCCGTTTTTTGCTGCAGCATTGCCTTGTCCATGTGAAGCTGCGTAATATCAACTGTAGCACCAATTACCTTAACGCAACGGTCATTTTCCATGACCGGATGAGCGCGGCTTTGTAACCAACGAGTTTCTCCCGCATCGGTGCGAACTTCAAGTTCATAGGAAAAGTCTTCGCCGGTTTTCATCATCTGATTGAACTGGGCGACGTATTTATTCCGCTGGTCTTCATCAACCACGAATTTGATCACGTCTTCTGGCTTTACTACTTTTTCACCATGCACATGCAGCATTCGCTTCAGTGCACCAGACCAAATCAATGCTCCGGTATCAATATTTAATTCCCATGTACCTACACCGGCAAGGTTAGTCACTTGGTGTAATAACGAGTTTCTCTCTTCTAATATCGCTTTTTGCGCATTGAGATTACTTATCGCTTGTTGACGCTCTAATTCGTTGCCTATCCACGAAGCAAGCAAAAGTAAATAATCCATCTCTAAGGGCGTAAAGGGTGTGTCCCGTGGACCGAGAGATGAGAAGTTTACTGTACCGAAAAATTCACCATGTACTCGCACTGGTGAAGCGAGATAACTCTTTAATGTGTATTTTTCAAAACACGGATGCGAGGCACCTGGCGCAGTATCTATATTGTGATAAGCCACAACAGCATCGCTGTTCACCACGTCTGCACAGTAAGTATCTGGTAATGCGAAGGTCGTATTTAATGGTATGTCGTTGTCGGGCGTAATAACGCTAAGCACACGATAATTATCGCCTCGAATGTTACTTACAATCCCTGTTTCCAACCCGAGTATTTCCGTTCCTATGCTTAGCAAGCTCTCGAGTTTTTTATCAAATGAAAGCGCTTTGTCATTTGATATGGTTTGTAGATCTTTAATGATACTCATGAGGATTTACGCCCTCCCGGACAGCAAGTAAAAAGGCCAACGTTTTTTGCGTTGACCTTTTAAACTTACGTGAATTACACGCAGATGAAAGTTTTCACCCTTATCAATTAGTATAATAAATGTACTAACCGATTAATAAAGCACGTTAATTTCATATCCCGTTGGCGTATCCGCTGGCTCAACAGTAACTATATAGTTTTCTTCCTCTGTAAAACCAAACAGCGCGGTTCTATCAAGCAGCACCTGCTCCTCGTTGTCATCTTCGTATACGGCAATCACTTCATAGTAGTCTGACGGCAGCACTTCACTGGTACTTTCAGCAAATTCAAGATTCTGTATATCGTACTCAGCAGTATCAATGGTTTCGTCATTTCTTACCAAGTAGAAGTCTACGTCATCAAAGTCGCTAACTAGGTTGATGAAGTTTACTGTCTTATCGTAGGCCTGAGGCAAACCACTTTCTACAAAGGTTGCTGCGCCTAATTTATTGTTGGTGTTGTAGATGAGAATAGCCTTACTCTCACCCTGATTAAGTGTAATTAGCTTGTTGCTCAATGACGTTACTGTACCTGATGGGTCGGTTACGGTAACGCGATAATCGCCATAGCGGATAGTGCTAAACTCAGACAACTCGCCTGCCGCGAGTGTAAAACTGACGTCCTCTTCATCAGTGTTTCCACCAAAGGTAACCTGAAGCTCTGCATCTAGATTCGTAGAATTGTAAATACGATACTGTGAATCTGCTTCTACATCTGTAAGCGCCGTTACTGATGAAGAGTTAAGAATAGTGTCTACAACTAGCCCTTCTTGAATGGCGCCACTGACATCGCGCAGTGTCATCAGATACTCAGTTTCGTATACAAAATCGATGGTTTGCGATTCAAAGACAACATCGTCACTTCCTGGTTCGGTCAAATAAATCGTGTACTCGCCCTCATCGAAGTATTCACTGTCATCATCTGCATCCCAGAAGTCAAATTCAATCATGTCGCCCGTTGTAACCGTGCCAAGGAAGTTGGCTGCTTCAAACGGGTCGCCAGACTCACTCATGTAGAAATCATAAGAAGATTCATCTACTGCTACCGACAAAGCGAATAGGCGGAAATGATCTTCCAATGTTTCGCGCTTATAAGAATAGGTGGTAAAAACAGGGTTACTAAAGTCACCACTCATAACAACAATGGTCTTATAACCGGTTTTTAAGTTAACGGTAATCTCGTCAATAAGTACTTCTTGGTCGTCTGAATCAGTTCGAATGAACTCGAGTTCTAATTCTCCATCATCCATAGAGTACATTGACGTAGTATCACCAAATTGAGCAGAGCCAAAGCTATCGCCATCAACTTCACGCATTTCTACATTGGCACCGTTAGGCGAAGCGTTGTAAAACTGAATGTAAGCATACGAATAATCTGAGCTACTGCTGCCTGAGCCACCACAAGCGGTAAGCCCAAGCAGTGCAATAAGCCCAATTGCCACTGCTTGGAACCATGTTCCACGAAGCAAAGATTGAGAGGTCAATTGCATAAATTGAATGTCCTTTGAAGTTGTTCTTGGTTGGATAAAGCCTGCGTTAAAGCAAATAGGCACATGTAGAGAGTGCTGATCTTGGCACGCACAATACAGCGATATGGCTATGTGAATAGGGCTTAGTTCGCAGCTTTACGTCAACTTTGCAAAGCTGACCTTTCTTTATGGAAACTTGACATTCAAGCTTCGAAAAATGCTGGCAAAAGGCATAGGTGTGCGAATAAACGTAAGCAAACCGAGCACAAAACTGAAACAAAAAAAGCCTGCATAAGCAGGCTCAGACTGTTGAAAAAGCCCTAGACGAAAGTCTGGGGCTTTGATCTAATAGGCATAGTGAAATTCGGAGTGTTC